>JAZNGK010000183.1:0-5474 GCA_045576395.1 Faecousia sp.
TAGAGAACATCAATTTGGAGATTTCCGCGGGTATGACTGTGGGCATTCTGGGCGGTACGGGCGCAAGTAAGTCCACCTTTGTCCAGCTGATTCCCCGTCTATACGATGTAACCGAAGGACAGGTGCTCGTCGGTGGTGTCGATGTGCGCGATTACGACATTCACACCCTACGCGACAAGGTGTCTATGGTACTGCAAAAAAATGTCCTCTTTGCAGGCACAATCAAGGAAAATCTCCGCTGGGGCAACCCCGATGCCACCGACGCAGAAATGGAGCACGCCTGCCGTCTGGCGTGTGCCCATGATTTCATCACCGCCTTCCCCGACGGCTACGACACCCACCTTGAGCAAGGCGGCAAGAATGTGTCGGGTGGGCAAAGACAACGACTTTGTATCGCACGGGCATTGCTGAAAAATCCCAAAATCCTCATTTTGGACGATTCCACCTCCGCGGTGGACACCCGCACCGATGCGGTGATTCGCAAGGCATTTGCCGAAGAGCTCCCCAACATCACCAAGCTGATTATCGCACAACGGGTTGCCTCTGTGCAGGACGCGGATTTGATTTTGGTGCTCGACGGTGGCAAAATCGTCGCCCAAGGCACCCACGAAGAGCTTCTCAAAACCGCAGAGATTTATCGCGAGGTTTACGATTCCCAAACGAAAGGAGGAGAAGAAGAATGCCTCCTGTAAGAATGAGAGGAGACGGTCGAAAGGCCAAAAATCCCAAAAAAACCATCCGCAGACTGCTTAGCTATATGGCACAGCACAAGGTAACGCTTGTGATTGTTACGGCGTGTATTCTCATCTCCGCCTTGGCGCAGACCGCCAGCTCCAAATCGCTCGGCACCTTGATTGATTCGCTGATTAAGCCTATGCTCGGTCAGGAAAATCCCGATTATGCACCGCTTGTCAAATATTTGGCAGGCTTGGCGGCGCTGTATCTGGTCGGACTGCTGTCTACCTTTCTATCTAATTACTTGATGGTAGGCGTTACGCAAAGCACCCAAAAAACCATTCGCGACAAGATGTTTACCCATATGCAACGCCTTCCCATTCGCTACTTTGACACCAATCCCGTCGGCGATGTGATGAGCCGCTACACCAACGACATCGACACGCTTCGGCAAATGATTTCCCAATCCATTCCCCAATGCGTGTCCTCTGCGGCCACGCTGATTGTGGTGCTGATTACGATGCTGTCCACCTCGCTGATTCTCACAGGCGTTATGGTGATAACGGTATTTTGCATTGTGCTGGTAACCAAATTCGTTACAGGGCGCTCCGCGAAGTACTTCATCTCCCAGCAGAAACGCCTCGGTGCGCTCAACGGCTATATTGAGGAGATGATTGAGGGTCAACGGGTGGTCAAGGTCTTCTGCCATGAGGAAGCCTGCAAGGCAGAATTCGATGCGCTGAACGAGGACCTGCGGCAAAACGCGTTCAAAGCAGGTGCGTTTTCCAATATGATGGGCCCTGTCAACAACAATTTGGGCTATATTCAGTACGCAATTTTGGCAATTGTTGGTGGTCTGCTGGCTATCAGCTCCTCGGAGCGCCTGCTTAGCTTGGGCGATTTGGTAACCTTCCTGCTCCTAAGCCGTACCTTCAATATGCCTATCAGCCAAATTTCCAGCCAAATCAACGCCATTGTCATGGCGCTGGCAGGTGCGGAACGGATTTTCGAGCTGATGGATGAGCCGGAAGAAGCCGACGAAGGCTATGTAACCTTGGTCAACTGCCGAATTGCAGAGGACGGCACCATCACCGAATGTGCCGAACGCACCGGCACCTGGGCGTGGAAGCACCCCCACCAGGCCGACGGCTCTATCACCTATACAAAGCTCACAGGCGACATCACAATGTACAACGTGGACTTTGGCTATGTTCCGGAAAAGACCGTCCTGCACGATGTAACCCTGTACGCCAATCCCGGTCAAAAGCTGGCATTTGTGGGTGCTACCGGCGCCGGTAAAACGACCATTACCAACCTTATCAATCGCTTTTATGATATTGCCGACGGCAAAATCCGCTACGACGGCATTAACATCAACAAAATCCGCAAGTCCGATTTGCGTCGTTCCTTGGGTATGGTGCTGCAAGACACCAATCTGTTTACGGGTACGGTTATGGATAACATTCGCTACGGCAATCTGCTTGCCACCGACGAAATGTGTATCCAAGCCGCCAAAACCGCCAACGCCCACGATTTTATCACCCGTCTTCCCGACGGGTACAACACCCAATTGACCGGCAACGGCTCGCAGCTAAGTCAAGGGCAACGCCAGCTGATTGCGATTGCGCGCGCGGCTGTTGCTAACCCCCCTGTGATGATTTTGGACGAGGCAACCTCGTCTATCGACACCCGTACAGAAGCCTTGGTGCAAAAGGGTATGGACGCGCTCATGCAGGGCAGAACCACCTTTGTGATTGCCCATCGCCTGTCCACTGTTCGCAATTCCGATTGCATTATGGTGCTGGAAAACGGACGGATTATCGAGCGCGGCGCACATGATGCCCTGCTTGCCGAACGAGGCACCTATTATCGGCTCTATACCGGCGCATTTGAGCTGGAATAACAGGGCAGACAAAGGAGAGGGCATATGTTATTCGATACCCATGCACATTTGAATGACCCCGCGTTTGACCCCGACCGCCCGTTACTGATGGCAAGCCTTGCGGAAAAGGGCATCGGTCTTGTGATGAATGCCGGTTGCAGCTTGAAAAGCTCCAAAGACATTATCCAAATGGCGGAGCAGTATCCATGGCTGTACGCCTCTGTCGGCTCCCACCCCGATTCGGCTGACGAGGTAACCGATGCGGTGATTGCGCAATACCGCGCGCTGTGTCAGCACCCAAAGGTGAAGGCCATCGGAGAAATCGGCTTGGATTACTACTATGAGGACATTCCCAGAGAGGTCCAAAAGCAGGCATTTCGTATGCAAATGGCGCTGGCAAAGGAATTGGATATGCCGGTAATTGTCCACGAACGGGAAGCGCACGACGACGGCATGCGGATTGTCAAGGAATTCCCCACCGTGCACGGTGTGTTTCACTGTTACTCCGGCTCAGCGGAAATGGCGCGCCAGCTGGTAAATATGGGCTGGTATATCGGCTTTACGGGTGTGCTGACCTTCAAAAACGCGCGCAAAGCGGTGGAAACCGCGAAAAGCATTCCGCTTGACCGCATTGTGCTGGAAACCGACTGCCCGTTTATGGCGCCCGAGCCATATCGCGGTAAACGAAACGACCCGGGCTACCTGCCTAAAATGGCAGAAAAGCTCGCGGAAATTCGGGGCATTTCCTGCGCTGAGGTGGAAGAAATCACCACCGAAAACGCCAAACGCCTGTACCGCATTGACGGGTCCTCCCTGTCGTAAAAGCGTGCCGAAAAAGCTTGACAAAAAGCACTGTTTGGATTATGATATAAACGATGCCACATGACTGACGGATTACGCAGAATACTGCGGGGGAATGTGTGCAAGAAAACGCCGACCGTCTGGGCAATTCAGTTACAAGGGAGCTGGATTGCCCTTTTATAATATTTATGGAGTACGATTATGCAATTTACTTACAAGGGATTAAAGGCCGAACTAACCAAACACACCGTTACCGACGGTGAGCTTGACAAGCAGATTGAACGCCTGCAGCTGCAAAATCCCCGTATTGCGGTCATCAAAGACCGCCCCACCCAAGCAGGCGACGAGGTCGTTTTGGACTATGCAGGCTATTGCGACGGTGTGCAATTCCAAGGTGGCACAGCCGAAAATCAAACCTTGGTGCTCGGTAGCGGTACCTTTATCCCGGGCTTTGAGGAGCAACTGCTCGACAAGGTCTGCGAGGAGCCGATTTTGGTGGAGGTTACCTTCCCCGAGGCGTACCACTCTGCGGATTTGGCAGGCAAAAAGGCGGAATTCCGTTGCACCATTCACGAAATTCGCGTCAAAACCCAATACGACTTAGATGATGTGTTTGCCCAGGAGGTTGGCGGTTGCTACACCTTTGCGGAAATGCGCGAGGAATTGCGCAAGAGCATGCAAAGCTACACCGACCAGCGCGGCGAAATGGACCTGCAGGACAGATTGCTCCGCCAATGTGCCAAAACCCTGGATATTACCATTTCCCCCGAAGCCTTGGAACAGGCTGTGCAGGAGCAGCTGCAAAATTTAGAAGCGCAGCTTGCCCAGCAAGGTTTGAATTTGGAAATGTACTGCAACTTTATGAAGACCACCGAGGACGACCTGCGCAAGGACGCCTATCCTGCCGCAGAAGCCGCCTTGCGGAATATGGCTGCGGTGGACAAAATCGTGGAGCTGGAAAACCTAACGGCTACCCAAGAGGAATTGGGGCAGGCAATTGCCGTTATTTGCCGCAACAACGGTATGACTGTGGAAGAAATCAAGGAATTCTACGATGCCGAATTTGAAAAAGCGGTTATGAGAAGTGTGCTCACCGGTAAGGTTATGGCGCTCATTCGTGAGTATGCCGACATTACCGTAGCAGAATAGATTCGTTTATATTTGTGCTGTAAGAGAAAGCACCAAAATTAAGGAGGTACATAAAATGGCAATCAATTTTGTTGATGGCAAATATGTGGACGAAAAGGGCTTTGTGAAGCTCGACCCCACCGTCTACAAGGATTGGCAAATCGCCGAGGAAGCAGAAAAAACTCTGCCCTCTGTGGATTTCTTCCGCCAAAAGCTGGGTCTTCTGGAGGAAGAAATTATCCCCTACGGCAAGACACCGAAGATTGACTTTATCAAGGTTATGAACCGTCTGAAGGACAAGCCCGACGGCAAGTTCATCGAGGTTACCGCTATCACCCCCACCCCCTTCGGTGAAGGCAAGTCCACCGTTTCTTTGGGACTCATTGAAGGCTTGGGCTACATCGGCAAGAATGTCGGCGGCGCTCTGCGTCAGCCCTCCGGCGGTCCTACCATGAATGTTAAGGGTACTGCCGCAGGCGGCGGTAACGCCCTGCTCATGCCCATGACCGAGTTCAGCCTGGGTCTGACCGGCGACATCAACGATATTATGAACGCACATAACCTCGCGATGGTCGCGCTGACCGCCCGTATGCAGCATGAGCGCAACAACGACGACGAGTGGCTGGCAAAGAAGGGTCTAAAGCGTCTGGATATTGACCCCAAGCGCGTGGAAATGGGCTGGATTATCGACTTCTGCGCACAATCTCTGCGTAACATCATCATCGGCATCGGCGGTCGCTTGGACGGCTATATGATGGAATCCAAGTTCGGTATTGCCGTTGGCTCCGAGCTAATGGCTATTTTGGCTGTTGCCCGCGATTTGAAGGATTTGCGCGACCGCATTGGCAAGATTGTGGTTGCCTACTCCCGTAATGGCAACCCCGTTACCTGTGAGGATTTGGATGTTGCCGGCGCGATGACCGCTTGGGTGCGTAAAGTCGGATCGTAGCCATGTCGTTCTGTGAGCCAAGGAGGTGGGGAGACATGG
>JAZNGK010000184.1:0-4213 GCA_045576395.1 Faecousia sp.
GTGTATATCCCCATCGTCGGCAGAGCTTAACTAGAAAGAAAAACGGATGTGTTTTACACATCCGTTTTTTTATTCGCAATTGTCCAGCAGGTAGCGGACTTGATGCACAATTTCTCCATTTTGCCGATAGAATCGGGGCACGCGACGGCTGATACCGCACACGAACTCATAATTGAAGGAACCTGCCGCAGCGGCAATCTCCTCCATGGTGATGGTATGCGCCCCGTCCTGCCCAATCAGCACCACGCGGTCGCCCACCTCTACATTGGGAATGTCCGTTACATCGACCATCATTTGGTCCATACAAATTCTACCCAAAATGGGCGCTTTTTGCCCATGAATCAGCACATAGAATTTACCGCTTAGCGCGCGCATATAGCCGTCGGCATAGCCAACCGGCACAGTCGCAACAATCGTCGGCTTGGTGGTAACATAGGTGCCGCCATAGCTGACCTCGCGACCTGCCTCCAAGGTTTTCACATGGGTAACGCGGCTGCTCCAGCTCAAAGCAGGCTGCAACGGCAGGTTCTGCGGATTCACCTCACTGCCGGGGTACATACCGTACATCACAATACCGGCACGCACCAGCTCATAATGGTTTGTAAAGTTTATAATGCCGGCAGAATTGTCCATATGGCGCAGCTTCACCTGCACGCCTCTTTCCCTCAGCATCGCGTCAAAGGCTTCAAACCGTTCTGCCTGCAGGCGCGCTTTGGTCAAATCCGCGCAATCTGCGGTGGCAAAGTGGCTGAACAGGCCCTCAGGCACAATCCCCGGCAGACGGCAAATCTCACCGCAAATATCCGCTTCCTCTGCGGTTGCCTGGAAGCCAATTCGGCTCATGCCCGTATCCACCACCAAGTGAAATGGGGCTTCCATTCCCAGCCGCAGGGCCGTTTTGGACAACTCCAGCGCATCGGCATAGCGGAAAATGGAAGGACGGATTCCCTCGCGAATGGCGGTGGCAAACGCAGACGTCGGTATCGGACCCAAAATCAAAATCGGCGTTCCGATGCCTGCGTTGCGCAGCTCCAACGCCTCCAACATAGAAGATACACCGAAAAACGCACAGCCATTTTCCAACTGCCGCGCCACTTGAACTGCGCCATGGCCATAGCCGTCAGCCTTTACAATCGCCATCATCGGCACGCCGACCTTTTCCACAATTGTTTGGAAATTGGCGGTAATTTTATCTAAATCAATGGTAACATGCGTATTGTCGAACTTCACGGGCTTCAACTCCAAAATTTCGGTTAGCTCTATTATAGCACAGCCGATTCAAAAAGTAAACAAGGGAGGTTCGACCTCCCTTGCGGTTATTCTTTCACGCTTCCGTCCGGATTGAAAACCGGCAGCTTTTCTAAGTAAATTAAGTCCTCGCGATTTTGCGCATCGCCCTCGGCAAGCACAGCCATACGGCCGACAATTTCACCGCCCGCCTTCTCTACCAGCGCTTCCAACGCGTGCAGACTCTCGCCTGTGGAAATCACATCGTCCACCAGCAAAATCCGCTTGCCCTTCATCAGCTCCGCATCTGCGGTGTCTAAGTAAAGCCTCTGCTCCTTGGCGGTGGTAATGGACTTCACCGCGGCCTCAAACACACCGGTCATATACAGCTTCGGGCCTTTTCGTGCCAAAAAATACTTCTCGGCACCGGTTTGGCGCGCCATTTCATGCGCAAGAGGGATGCCCTTTGCCTCGGCTGTGATTAAATAATCGTAAGCCGGCGCTTTCTCCAGAAGCGCCTTGGCACAGGCAACCGTCAGCTCCTGGTCGCCAAAAATGACAAAGCCTGCAATATACAAATCATCGGTTACCTTGCAGATAGGCAAATCGCGGTCAAGACCGGCAATATTCATACGATAAAACATACACCTTCACTCCTTTTTATCCACTTCGTTTATTATAATTTTTTGGCACAAAAAGTCAAGTTTACAAGGTCTGCAAAATCACATCGACCAGCTTGTGAAACAAATCATGCACCATAGCCGCGGTTTCCACCACCTCTGCGTGGTTGAGCTTTACAGGCAGGACGCCTGCCGCCATATTGGTGATGCAGGACACGCCCACCACCTGCAGACCGCTGTGTCCGGCAACCAACGCCTCCGGTACGGTGGACATTCCCACCGCATCCGCACCCAAGGTACGAAACGCCCGAATTTCTGCCGGTGTTTCATAGCTGGGACCGGAGCACATCAAATACACGCCCTCCTCCAGCGGAATCTGCTCCGCGGCGGCATTTTTCTTGATGGCTGTACGCAGTTCGGCCGTATACAGGTCGCTCACATCCGGAAAACGCGGTCCGAATTTTTCCAAATTCTTGCCGATTAACGGATTGGCGCCGGAGAAATTGATATGGTCGGAAATCAGCATCAAGGTGCCCGGCTGATAGCTTAAATTCACACCGCCTGCGGCATTGGTCAGCACCAACGTCTTCACACCAATGGCAGAAAGCACGCGAACGGGCAGCGTAATTTCCTGCATAGGCAGACCCTCATAGTAATGCACCCGCCCTTGGGCAACCACGACCGCCTTGCCTGCTTTCATACCAAATACAAATGCGCCCGTATGCCCCTCAACCGTCGGTTGGGGGAAGTTAGGAATTTCACTATACGGGATTTTCACGCTGTTTTCCAAGGTTTCCGCATAATCACCCAAGCCGCTTCCCAGCACCAAAGCAACTGTGGGGCGCAGAGAAATACGCCCTAAAATATAGTCCGCCGCGGCGGTGATTTTATCCTGCAAGGTCATAGCAACAACTCCTTTTCTTTTATCGTACCACAATTCTCGTCTGCCGTCAATTTCTTCTGACAAACAACAGGGTATGCTACATAGCATACCCTGTTATCATTTCTAAATTCCGTAAAACAGCACAAGAAACACCAATGCCACAGCCAGACACACACCGCCACAGACAAACAGAAAGCCGAAGCCTTTCACCTTCTTGTCCTTTTTTCGTTGCACATAGTCGTAATACTTTTCAATCTTTTTACGACCGCCGGGGACAAGCGACTTCCAGGTTACATCCAGGCAGTAGCCCAAGCCACAGAAAAATCCGTCATTGGACACCCACAGTAATGCGCCCACGCACATCGCCAAAATACCGGGAACGGTAAAGGCATCGCACAGGGTACGATAGCGCTGGGTCAAGGATAATTGAGCAAAATCACGCGCAACACAGTAAAGCACCGCAAAGCCGATGCACACCAAGCCGGTGATGCCGTACTTCATTGCGTACTTACGCAAACCCTCACTCACAGTCCCAGCTCCTTTTGATACTTCCGCGCCTCGGCCTCGTTACAATAGACAAAGTGGCCGGGGGAAACCTCACGCATCGTGGGCTTATCCACAGAATAATCATGCTCTGTCTGCGCATTGTAGACAATTCGGGTGCGCTTCTTTTCGCTGTGGGGGTCAGGCAGGGGAATGGCGGAGAGCAAACTCTTGGTGTACGGATGCAGAGGATGCGCAAACAGCTCGTCGGAGGATGCCAGCTCCACCATTTTACCGAAGTACATCACACCGATTCTGTCGGAGAAGTACTTGACCACACTCAAATCGTGCGCGATGAACAAAATGGTCAAATCCAGCGTATCCCGCAACGCATTGAGCAGGTTAATCACCTGCGCTTGAATGGAAACATCCAACGCAGAAATCGGCTCGTCGGCAATCAGCAGCTCGGGGCGCATGATCACGCTGCGGGCAATGCCGATACGCTGCCGCTGGCCGCCGGAGAACTCATGGGGATACCGGCCTGCGTGCTCGGGAACAAGACCGACCATCTCCAGGATCTCAAAGACCTTCTTCTCAATGTATTCCTTATCCTTGATACCGTTGATGACCATACCCTCAGAGATGATCTCCTTAACGGTCATACGGGGATTCAAGGAAGCGATGGGATCCTGGAAGATCATCTGGATCTGAGTGATGAGGCGGGTCTTTTTGGCAATGCGCAGAGCATCCCGGTACTTCTTGTTCAGCTCTTTGTAAGCAGCGCTGTCACCCTTTGCAGCTTCCAGCTTCGGTGCGTACTCTTCCTGAACCTGCTTTACCAGAGTCTTGGCATACTCGGCATCGGAATTCTTATGATCAGACTGGGCAGAGCGGATCTGCTCCTGCAGCTGCTTGATCTTTGCCTTCAGTGCGGCCTGCTCAGCGGCGATCTTTTCCTTCACATCGGCGCCCTGCTGTGCCTTCAGCTCCTTGATCTTTG
>JAZNGK010000185.1:0-3653 GCA_045576395.1 Faecousia sp.
ATCTCCTCCGGCATATTCAGCGGCACACGACGGTGATTAAATGCCACCTTGGGCACCATTCCGGCGGTATATATGTCCCGTTGCAGATTCGGCTCGGCGATATCCTGCAAAGAGTATTTATAAGATTTCTGCTCCAAAAGATTGGTCTTGTTGGATATTTCTAACATAACAATCTCCTCATTTCTTCGAATTAGTTTTCTGTATTTGTGTATACAATTATACACAGATACCTGTTTTTGTCAACGGTTTCAGGAAAAAAATCCGAAATTTTTTCGGTTTTTGCGTTAAAAAACAGCACCGTTCGGGATTTTATCCCAAACGGTGCCGAAATTCTTATGCATTGATAAAACGGGCCAGGAAATCTTTGGTTTCCTGCTTTTGCGGATTGCCGAAAACCTCCGCAGGACTTCCCTGCTCACAAATCACGCCTGCATTCATATACACCACACGATTGCTGACATCTTGGGCAAACGCCATCTCATGCGTTACCACCAGCATAGTCATACCCTCTTTCGCCAAGGTGTGCATAACGGTGAGCACCTCGCCCACCATTTCGGGGTCAAGTGCAGAGGTCGGCTCGTCGAACAGCAAAACCTCGGGGCTCATCGCCAAGGCTCTTGCAATCGCAACACGCTGTTTCTGTCCGCCGGAAATCTGCCGTGGCTTGGCGTTGATATACGGCGCCATACCCACCTTTTGCAGATAGTCCATCGCAATTGCATAGGCTTCTTCCTTGCTCCGCTTCAACACCTGTTGCTGACCGACCATACAGTTTTCCAGCACAGTCATATTATTAAACAGATTAAACGATTGGAACACCATGCCGACATGGGCGCGATATTCATGGGGCTTTACTTGACCGCCCAATACATTGGTTTCGTGGTAGTAAATTTCACCGGAAGACGGTGTTTCCAACAAATTGATGCACCGCAAAAGGGTGGATTTTCCGGAGCCGGATGCTCCGATAATGGAAATGACATCGCCCTTATTGACCTTAAAATCAATATCCCGCAGCACCTCATTGGTGCCGAAGGACTTGGAAAGGTGCTTAATATCCAAAATCATTTCACTCATATCAGCGCCCTCCCCTGTTTCTTCCAAACTTTAAACCCTGTTTCACTCTGCTGCGATATTCCTTACTCTGCTCATCGTAATTGCTACCGCGCTTGGGATGGCTATATGTACCGGCCGCCATGGTTAACTGGTCAACCTGCACCAGCTCATAGCTGTCCGCGCCATCCATCTTCTTCTCCACCCACCGCAGCAGGAAAGAAGCAACTAAGGTCATTGTGAGGTAAGCAATCATTTCAATGGTTGCCGATGGGAAATACATATTATTGACACCGACTATGTAGCGGTGCGCCGCAAAGAACTCCGTAAAGCTGATAATGAACATTACGGAAGTATCCTTGACATTGATAATAAAGTTATTGCCGATTTGGGGCATAATGTTCCGCAAAGCTTGGGGCAAAATGACATTCAGCATCGTCTGCACATGAGTCATGCCAATTGCCTTTGCACCCTCGGTCTGACGGGGGTCAATGGAGATAATACCGCCACGGACAGACTCTGCCATATACGCGCCTGTGTTGATGGATACAATGATAATTGCCGCCAGCCAAACACTTTCAAAACGCACAGCATTATTGGTAAAGTACGGCAGACCGTAATAAATGAACACCGCCTGCAACACCATAGGCGTACCACGGAATACCTCAACATAGACCCGAACAAGAATTCGAATCAACCGCAAAATAAAGCGCTTTGCCACATTGTCCTGCTTGGTATAGGGAATGGTGTTCAAAACGCCGCACGCAAGGCCGATGACACAGCCGATTGCAGTTGCCACCAACGCCAAAATCAATGTGCTTTTGATGCCGTTGAGGTACATGGGATAGTACTTCGACCACAGGCGTGCCATGTCCTGCGCAAGCTCTACGAACATATTCATAGTATGCTCCTTTCAAGAATACTTCCTCCGGCTATACCAGCCGGAGGAAGTGGCTTTTGTCTTAGATTTCAGGCTGAATTGCGATAGCGTAGTCCATCATAGCATTGAAGTGCTCCTCATTGAGAATGGACAACGCCTTGTTAATGGCGGCAGTCAGCTCACCATTGTCCTTCAGTACGGAGATGCCGATGTTGACATTCTCTGCGCGCTCCTGCTCGGAAGCAAATTGAAAGTCGCCTTCGGTACCGGAGAAGTTCAAGATGGTCAAATTATCGTTCTTAGCAACCGCACCCATAGCGGTGGGCATATCGGTGCAGATAAAGTCAACGGTCTTGGTTTCCAACTGCATCAGCATGGCCGGTGCGGTTTCTGCAGGAGCAATCAGCTGCGCATTTTCAATTTGGGGCAGGCAGGAATCGTACCAAATGGTGCCGGACTGTGCGGTGCACTTGCCACCTGCCAAATCAGCGATGCTCTTTGCATTTGCATACTTGCTGTCCTTGGTGGTCAGGCAAACGATGGTTGCGTAGTAGTAAGGGCCTGCCATATTCACTTCTGCCATACGGTCAGCGGTCATAGACTGACCGGCAATGTTGGCATCCATGGTCTTTGCCTGCACAGCGGGAGTCAGAGAGTCCCATGCGGAGGAAACGACTTCCAGTGTCCAGCCGTAGGTTTCGCAAATCCGCTTTGCAATCATAACATCGTAGCCGTTGGCGTAGGAGCCGGGCACATTAGAGATAGGCACAGCGCCGTTGCTGTCATCCATCTGCGTCCAGTTGTAGGGCGCGTAGGCACATTCCATACCAACTGTCAGCACGCCGTCTTCCAGACCGACAATCTTAGAGGTATCGGTGCTCTTCAAGTCCTCAACTGCGGGTACATCCTTTAGGTAGTCATCTGCATTCACCTTGCCGGAATCTCCGCCGTTACCACAGGCAACCAATGCCAGCAGCATCATCAATGCCAATACCAAACAAACAATTCTCTTCATAATTTTCTTTCCTTTCCCGTTTTTTTGATAAAAAAATTGGACCGCTTTCGTTAAAGCGTTCCAACAGTAATATCAATACCACAAAGGTATGAAAGCTTCCCTGTATTCGATAGCGCTTCACAAAAGTCTGTGACAGTTCGGCAGATATTCTCTGACGACCCAGCAGGAAACCCTCAGGCAGGGCTTCTCACTTCGGCGGTATCCCCTTTCCCGTTTGCGACTGCCTTGGTCTTGCAAAACGGTACTGATGAAGCCCGCGCCTCTATCTCAAGCAATTCAATTTTCTTCATACTAACACCGACCTACCCGCTTGTCAACCCCCAATTTCGAAAAATACATTTTTATACAACAAAAGGACGCTTTAGGCGGACTCACATAGGGATTTACACGGTTTTGAAAGAATCTTTTTCCCCACAAGAAACGCATCGTTCTTGAAATACACAAAGTATTTCTTCGTCCTCTGCATATTCTTGTGAGAAAAAATCTTTCTCTCAAAACTGCGAAGCACTCCAAAGCGAGAGATTTTTCTGCAAAACAAGATAACAAGCCACGGCAAGGCTGACGCCTGCCGTTGCTTTTTGACGAAGTTTTGCGGAATTAGATCCGGTTTGGAGCGTATAAATCCCTATGCGAGCCCGCCTTTCCGGTGGTTTCTTTTTAACTTCTGGCCATGCCGTCCACGCTCAACACCACACCGGTGATATAGGA
>JAZNGK010000186.1:0-4511 GCA_045576395.1 Faecousia sp.
ACCGTGTATCCGGCTGGATTGGCGGTCTGAAGGAAACCAAAGCGCGTGTTATGATGGACAATCGCTCCGACTACGCCATGGAGCTGGCTGTTAAGGGTATGTTGCCCAAGAACACGCTGGGCCGTAACTGCATGGGCCGTCTGCATCTGTGCAAGGGCGCTGAGCACAATCACGCTGCTCAAAAGCCTGAAGCATGGACTTTGGACTAATGGGAGGTAACTGATTATGTACGAAAGCAAGAAAAAGTATAACTACGGCACAGGCCGTCGTAAGTCCTCCGTTGCCCGTGTTCGTGTTTACGAGAACGGCACCGGTTCTATCATCATCAACGGTCGCGACATCGACGATTACTTTGGCCTGGATACCCTGAAGCTGGTTGTCCGTCAGCCCCTCGTTGCTACCGATATGGTTGGCAAGGTTGATGTTGTTGTTACTGTCGCAGGTGGTGGCGTTTCCGGTCAGGCCGGTGCTATCCGCCACGGCATTTCCCGTGCTTTGGTTACTCTGAATCCCGAGTACCGCCCCACTCTGAAGGCTGCCGGTTTCATGACCCGCGACCCCAGAATGAAGGAAAGAAAGAAGTACGGCTTGAAGGCTGCTCGTCGCGCACCTCAGTTCAGCAAGAGATAATCTACTTCTCATATTACAAAGCAGACCACCAAAATCGGTGGTCTGCTTTTTGTTATTTATAATGGGTATAATCAATATCCCCTGTTTTGGCGGTAGGTGCAATTTCCGAATCGGGGATTTCCAGCACATATCGCTCGCACGCGTTAATCACTTTTGTGCCGTTATACGCACGGACGCGCGTATTATCTATGCCGTAGTTTAAGTGCATATGACCATGCAGCCAATACTTGGGGTGGTACTTGTCCACAAATTCCAAAAACGCGTGGAACCCTCTGTGGGCAAAATCCTCGCCATCACCGACACCGGCAAGCGGTGCGTGAGATACCACAATATCCACGCCACCATGCTTGCGAATTTTCCGTTTCAGCTTAAAAATGCGCCAACGCATTTCCAATTCGGTATATTGGTGCGCTCCGCCATTATAGGCCGCAGAACCGCCCAAGCCGAGAATCCGCAATCCTTTATAGACCACAAGCTTATCCTCAATGCAATCACAGCCCTCGGGCGGAGTTTTGTCATAGCGCGCATCGTGGTTGCCATGGACATACATAAGCGGTACGCGCGCCATTGTTACAAGAAAAGAGAGGTAATTCGGCTTCAAATCGCCACAGGAGATGATTAAATCATAATCCGACAGCTTACCGGGTGTATAATAATCATACAACGACTTGCAAACTTCGTCTGAAAGCGCCAAAATTTTCACAGCTCCCCCTCCTTCTCCATAGGAATGGTATCCCGATAAACGCCCAACTCACGCACCATATCGCGTGCAAATGGCGCGATTTGGTCAAAGGACGGAATCTCTCCGTCTACATTTTGGCAAAGCCAATCCATATGCAGAAGCTCCTCGGGAGTCAGGGAACGCGCACCGGTATTGATAACGCGACCGTCCTGCGCCACCAGCTTTCTGCGGAACGGGTCAAGCGTGCCATCACGCAAGCCCTGTCGGAGCATATTGGCCAATTGCAGAAGACCTTCCGGCAGACTTTCTGCCAAATTCACATCAATTACACCGCTGTCCATACCCCACCAATAGTTCACGGCATGACGGGAATCCTTCCCCTTTTCCCAATTGCCGTTGAGAATTGTGCGGATAACATTTTCGTAAAAATGTCCCCACAGCCAGCAAGGCGATCCCAACGGATACAACACACCGTCTTCAACCATATAGGTACCATAAGTGCCGAATTCCAAGTATTTCTTATCCGCAGTCGGCACATCCCGGTTGGAAATAACATTGATACCGTTTTCGATGAAATCGTCAACCGGATTACCGCCCATACAAGACCAGCGCAATTCGACCTTTGCGCGCGGGTTTGTCAGCTGTGCGCCCAGCGCAAAGGCGTTAATCGATG
This sequence comes from Faecousia sp., assembly GCA_045576395.1. GTDB lineage: Bacteria > Bacillota > Clostridia > Oscillospirales > Oscillospiraceae > Faecousia. The sequence continues at coordinate 1,986 of JAZNGK010000186.1, forward strand.
CCGGCACGCCAAAAATCGGATAGGAGCCGATATAACCGATGCGGTCATTGTTTGCCATCGCACCGGCAATTGCACCGGTAATGAATTTTGCCTCATAAATTCGGCTGTAATAGGTACGCACGCTGGAATAGGGCGCGTCCACAGAGCAATTTAGGAATCGTACACGCGGATACTTGACTGACATTTTAAGCGTAGGACGGCTAAGCTTCGGTGTCGTGGCGAAAACCACATTTGCCCCGTCTGCAACTGCCTGTTCCAAAAGCTTCTCTGCCTTTTCAGGGGTATCCGCATGGTAGTAATGCTGAATGGTAACCCGTTCAGAAAGGACGCGGGATATATGCTCTGCACCCTCTCTATGGCCTTTTGCCCATGTGCTGATTTCCGGATTAAGCTGATAGACAAAAGCAACCTTTAGTGTTGTCGGCAACAGTAGATTCAAAAAGCTCTCTCTGCCCTCGGTATCCGCCTCGGTTTCCACCTGCACAGGTCTCTCCTGTGAAACGGATACCACATCTGCCCACAGAGCAGAAAGTGCCTGCTTGATTTCATTGGCCGTTAACTGACCCAAATCGCGGAATGCGTACACCTTCAACCACAAAAGCAACGCCTCTTCGGGCAAAATATCCAACTTACTGCCTTGCAAGGCATGGAACGCCTCTTTGAAATAACGAAAATATGCCCGAAATGTGCGTTGCTCGCGCTCTGTCCAAACCTCCGTCATATCCTTTCCGAGGTAGGACATCAGCTTCTCATAATCACCGACCTGACGGAATTGCACATCATACAAACCGGTCGCCTTGTAGAAATCCAAAAATTCGAAGTATGCCTGTACGCCCGGCGCTTCTCTATCCTCGGGTAAAATTCTGTAGACTGTGCCGGGAATTTGCGATGCGCCGAAGTATTTCAGTACACTAACCCGTTTGTTACCCTCTTGCACATAGAAATTCCCCAAATATTCATAACAAATGATGCCGTTACGGATGCCCTCGTCGGACATATGAGCGGCACATAGATGCATCCACTTTTGCGCAAACTCCGTTTCCGTATCCAAAAGCGGCAAAAAGCCGGCAGAAAAAGCCGTTATACGCCCTGCGGTTTTTGTACCCACGATGCGGTCAATGGGAATGTTCAAAAAACCAACCTCTTGCGTTGCGCCTGTGTGATTCTCGTCCAAAATATCATCCAACACAGCAGGTGCTGTTTCCCTGCCCTGCAATCGCATTTCGCGAACTTCCTTTTGGCCTAAGCGTCTGGCTTTTATGTATTCTTCGCGAGCCTCTAACAAATCCATAACCACAGCTCCTTCCACTTTATACCAACACTATATCACATTTCCTACAAAAAGAAAACAATAAAGTATTTGACAAATCACCATTTCATACTTATAATTTGCATTGTAGCTTATGGGCCTGTAGCGCAGTTGGGAGCGCACCACATTCGCATTGTGGGGGTCGGGAGTTCGAATCTCCTCAGGTCCACCAAACAAGTTAAAGGCGAACCCATTTCCCTTGGGAGATGGATTCGCCTTTATCGTTTATTTCTAGTCATACATATGCAAAGCCACAGATGGTTTCCCACCTGTGGCTTTGTGATTTTGGGTATCCCTTAGTTTTTATCGCTAAGATTCAACTCATCTTTAATTTCCGTGCTCATAGTGCCTGTTGCACTGTCTTTTCTGCGAGCTTGCCATTCCTGCCAATCCCGCTTTCCTTCCTCAGAATCAATGTACCTCTTCAACACAGGAAGAAGCATTCTTGCCAAAGATTCCATTTCATATTCGGGGATACCTAAATCATTACGAGGAATTTTCTTTTTTCTCGGCATGATTGAGTATCCTTTCTTTTTTATTTATTTTTCTTTCTTTGCGGCAATTCTGCCAAATACACGTTGGTGATGTCGGGTCTGTGATGTCCCAAGGTTTCGCTGGTCATTCTTTTGGGGTCTTTGAGTCCTTCGTCTTTATACTTGGCATACTGTATCTGCGCTCTTGCGTGGCGTAAGCCGTGCCAAGTAATATTTTCGCTTCTCGGCTTCTTTCCGTCTCTTATTTCGTCCTTGCGATTCTTCATAGCGAACTTGTCCCGATTGGCGTACATCCAATTTTCAAGGGAATTGATCTGTCTTTCCACACCGCCTTTGCCCTGGGGACTGATTACATAATCGCGGGGCATCAGATTGTTCTTTCTTACGTAGTCGTAGAAATATTGCAAAGCCTTTTTCTGAACTTCAAATTGTACGGGATACGTTCTGACTTGACCGCCCTTGCCTTTGATGGTCAATCCGTCATACTTCAATGCTTTTTCAATATCTTCTTTTCTTATGCGACAAACTTCTTCAATTCTAAGACCAAAAGCATAACCGATATAGATTGCGTTGTAAGCATCCATACGACCCATGTTCTTCGCTACGGTCAAGCCACCCCTGACTTCATCAGCCGTCCACGCTCTATCCTCTCTGCCTACCTTGCGCTTTTCCAATCCCAATTCCTTATTGTCCGGCAGACGTCTCTTTCCACCGGCTTTTTCG
>JAZNGK010000187.1:0-5441 GCA_045576395.1 Faecousia sp.
AGCGTTCCCGCAAAGCTATACAACAGAGGAGAGCTTCCGTCATTCTCTGTTTCAGGTAGCGTCCTTGATAACGACAGCAGGCTTTACCACTACGGACTATGATGTGTGGCCGATGCTTGCGAAAACGAGCTTGGTTGTGGCGATGTTTATCGGTGCGATGGCGGGCTCGACTGCCGGCGGTATCAAGGTATCCAGAATTGTTATGGCAATTAAGGGCACGGCAAGTAATATTCGCAAGCTCATCAATCCGCGCTATGTGCCGAAGGTGAAGTGTGAAGGTAAAATTTTAGAGGAACGGACCATCAACGATGTGCTTGCATTTATCTCGCTTTACTTCTTTATTCTCGTTATGGCCATCTTCCTTTTGTCGTTTGACCCCGTTAACGGGCAGCTCTTTACGATTGCATCGGATGCCGGCGCCTATACGGTAAAGCATGGATTTTTCAGCAATTTCTCGGCTGTTCTCGCTTGCATTTCTAATGTCGGCCCTGCATTTGAGGCGGTCGGACCCTATGCAAGCTATGCCCAATACAGCGGATTTTCTAAAATTCTGCTCACCGTTATGATGCTCTTGGGCAGATTGGAAATCCTGCCTGTTATGGTGATGCTGAATCCCCGCGCTTGGAAAAAGATTTCATAAGAACAGGAAGGCTTTTGGCGTGTGGCCGAAAGCCTTCCGTTACCGATAATAAAGGAGTAACGCGTGAAAAGAATTGACTTGCACACCCATTCGCTGTATAGCGATGGCGCACAGACACCCACCGAGCTGGTGCATACTGCCCACGCGGCAGGCCTGTCTGCAATCGCCTTGACCGACCATGACTGTGTGGCAGGCGTTGCCGAGGCAGTGGCGGCAGGTGAGCGCTTGGGCGTAGAGGTAATCCCGGGCGTGGAGCTGTCTGCCCAATCGGATACGGAACTGCACATTTTGGGTTACTTTGTGGACATTCATAATCAAAAACTGCAAGATACGATGGCGTACGCCCTGCAAGTTCGGAATGAACGGCAGGCGGAAACCTGTCGCAAGCTCAACGAGCAAGGCCTTGCCATAACCATAGATGAGGTACGGGCGGAAGCGAATGGCAGCGCTGTTCTTTGCCGCGCGCACTTTGCGCAGATTATGGTGCGTAAGGGCTATGCCGCCTCTGTGAAGGAAGCATTTGCCAAATACCTGTCTGTGGGTTGCTATGCCTATTCAAACCGCCAAGCCTTAACAGGGGCGGAGGCGATAGCCGTTATTAAACAGGCAGGCGGACTTGCGGTGGTTGCGCACCCACACCTCATAAAAATGCCCGATGCGGAGTTGAAGGAATACCTGAAAAGTTTAATTCCCTACGGCTTGGACGGGCTAGAGGGCTACTATTCCGATTATACCCCCGAAATGCAGGCGCGTTATTGCGCGATGGCGACGGAATTGGGCTTGGTGATTTCCGGCGGTACGGATTACCACGGCAAAAACAAACCCCACCTTGCAATCGGAGCAGGCAGAGGAAATTTGCAAATCCCGTATCGCGTCCTGGAAGACCTGCGCAGCCGACATAACCGCGAACCATAGAAGGAACCCAGTAAAATATAAGAACCCCTTACACGCCCTCCTGACAGCCCACAGGAGGGCGTTGCTATATGGAGAGCCAAGGAAAACAAAAAAATGCCCGAAGGAGCGTTCGCTCCTTCGGGCGTTGCTTTGGGTTTTAGGAAATTCAACCTTCCGATTGTTCCTTACGCCGATAGGCGGTCAGGGTTACGGGGATAAGCAGTAGCGATGTCCCCATAACGGCAAACAACAAAGGAAGATTGGTGCTGTCTCCGGTAGGCGGAGTGGGCACAACTTTCACAGTTTCAACCTTTAGTTCTAAGTTGTCAGCATGGATGCCGGAAAGGCTGAGCTTTCCGTTGCTGTAATGCGCGGTAACATCCTGGTTACCAAGCATAATCTTTTGAACTTCGTATCCGTCGGGAACTGTGATATCCAACACAACATCTTCAAGGCGGGTAATATCGAGGGTATCTCCGGTCTTGCCGTTAAATTTCACGACAACACCTTCGGGCGCCTTGATTTCCACCTTATGCGTTTCCGGAACAGTAACAGAAATCGTTGCTGAGCCTGTGGTGTTGTTTTGCGTTATCTCTGCCGCGGATACAGGAAGGCTTGAGATAAGTATAACAAGTATGAACAGAAAAGATATGCAAATCTTTTTCATCTACTCAGTCCTTTCTCTGTGTGTCCCTTGTGTTAGTTAGAAAACGAATTAATTTCCTTGGGGAGCATCAACGGTTTCGACTGTGAAAGTAACGGTAGCGTTGTAAGTACCAGCCTCTGCAGCTGTCCAAGCATCGGGAGCAATCTCGATGGTCAGCGCAACAGACTCATTTGCTTCGTCGAAGGTCGCGCTAGAGAACTCGCCTGCAGCATCGTTGATTGTGTAAGCGATGGTCTCTTCAGCAGCGTTCTCCAGAGCGCCAGCGTCTACAGTAACCTCAACAGCCTTGCCGGCTTCCAGTCTAGCAGCGGTCAGAGTGATTGCGCCAAACTCGGTAGAGGCTACGTTGTAAGTAACTGTGGTGTCTGCAGGGATAGAAACCGTGTAAGACGCAGGAACAACTGCGGTAACGGTAACTTCATAATCGCCATCTTCGGTAATGGGATCAGCAAATACGCTAACGGACAAGGTCAGCATAATGCAAACTGCCAAAAGAACAGATAATAACTTTTTCATAGGATATTTTCCTTTACTGAGTTAGTTTAGAATTTGTTTGCAATTAGGCGATAGCAGCGGTAGCGATTGCGAAGGTAATGGAGTCAGTGTATTCACCTGCAACGGTGGGAGTGTTCGGTACAGCAAAGGCTACTGTTGCGGCATCATCGGCTTCGGGAGCAAATGTAGCAACTACGCCGACTTGTGCAAGCTCGCTCTTTCCGTTGACAGTGTAAGCAACGTTGTCGTTGCCACAGGACAGTGTGAAATCACATACGGAAAGAGTTACTTCGAGCTTAGTGTTGGTGGGCAGCAGGTAACCATCTGCGATGCTGATTTCAGCAGAGCCAACATAGCCTTCACCGGCATCAGCGATAGAAACGTTTGCGGGGATGGTTACAGTGTAAGCGACGCCAACATTCATGGTCAAGGTGGTATCATCGGTGGCGTCTTCATTGCTCAGGGCGAATGCGCTAATGGACAGGGTCATCATGATTGCGATTGCGAGGATAACAGATAGTAGCTTCTTCATTTTTGGTTTTTCCTTTCTTAATAAAAAATTTTTTTTAACAGCCGAAGCTGTTAATTATGAATGAATGTGGCGCGGAACAGCCTGTTTGAATGAGGGTGGGGGAGGGGAAGCCCTTCCCCCCGTTCCCTTATTTCAGAACATTGATGTTTAATTTGATTTCCGCACCGTTTAGCGGTGTTACACCGTCAAGCTTAAAGCACTCGTATTTCAGCTTTGCGTTTTCGTAGGTGCCGACTTCAAGTGTCTTGTTCAGCTCGATTTGGTAAACCGCCTTACCCGGAGCAATCAGCTTGGATTGCCAAATGGCTGTGCCATCGGGTAAATAAAGGGTTGCCTTGAAGAAACAGGTGTTCTGCTCGGGGTTATAAATGTTCACACTCTGCTTGGTTTCGCCTGCTTTGAAGTTCATCGCATCAAAGCCGGGAATGTCAATGGTATCTGTGTTCTTCTCACCCGTATAGCCGGGCTTGTTGCCCACCCAATCTTCACCCTCTACGTCGAAGGTGGGGAGCTCGGACGGCCCGTTGTCTTTATCGGCTAAGGCGATTCCGAGGAATACCGCGCCGACGAGCAAGAGCAGAATCAGCAAAACAACAAGGACAGTTTTCAGTATATTCTTATTGCTTCTTGTGCTCATTCTGTAACACTCCTTTGTACCCAGCTTACGCCGAAGGTGATTGTACCGGTGTAGGTGCCGGCAAATTGCGTATCATCCGGAACTGCGAACGCAATCTCAATGTCTTGCGTACCATCTTCCGTAAAGGATACAATGTCGGGTGTTGCGTTATCGACGTTTACGCCGTCGATAGACATCTGCGATAGAATCGTGATTGCTTCATTATCTTGTAGCTTTAATTCTATTTTACCATCGCTGTCAAGTCCTGCGGCAACGGATACGCGAATGCTATCTCCGGCGACCAAATGCTCAATGTTTTGCGCTTTGAAGGTAACCATTTCGCTGGCACCGTTGCTTGTGGTGATTTCGGCAGGAATGGTAATGATATAGCTAGGTGTAACCGCGCGATGCTGGCCACAAACATTACATTCTGTGTCGAACTCGTCTTCCCATGTGTGATCTGCCGGTTCTATTACATAGACCGTACAGCCGGGGTTTCCACAGAGAAGGCCTTCTTCACAATTGGTAAGAGTACCGCTTAGGTGCTCAGTGAACTCCGGTGTATCGACTTCAGCGTAACAAATCGGGCATTGCAGGCCGGTGGTACAATCCTTGTCGATATCTTCCCACAGCGCGGAATCTGTATGCTCACAGGGGGCGATGCTGAAGTAACGGTAGCAGGCGTAATCACCGGTGGTTGCATATGCTGCGTTGTATGTCTTGAGCAGGTTTTCTTCCGAGATGTTGATAGTTATTGTACCATCAGTAGCAACCGTGGGAGACTCCGCATAACATCCGACAAACTTAAATGCGTTCACATTAAAATTGGGCGCGATGTTGAATACAGTAGCATCGTTGGTGCCGAGGCCGTTACCTGCCGTTATCGTACTGTTGTTCGTGAATTCAATGCTGGTACCTGCGTTAAACAAGGTTGCAGCAGCATTGCTGGATACAGTTACGGTAGAACTGTCAACACGAATTGCTTCGGTTGCGTCAATGGCGTGTCCGGAATAAGAGAATACTGTAACTTCGCTACTGTTTTGGATGGTTACATTTTTCGCAACGATAGCAGAGCCACCATATTGAGTTATGTTTTTCACAGAAACCTTAGCGCCGTCGATTACAAGGTCTCCACTCAAAACAACAGCATGTTGGGTGTCAGCGCCGGATTTGTCTTTAATTGTCAGGCTGTCGTCTGCTTCACCGGTATCTTTAATGGTAAGAACACCGGTAATATTGGACTTGATTGCTAAATCACCGTAAGCACCGGCTGTGCTGTCTAGAGTACAAGCACCGTCAATCACAATGTCCACATCAAAATCGTAATAAGCGTCGTTGCCGAAGGTGAAGTTGTTGCCAGTAGCATAGGATGACGGGTTTTTGTTGGCAATTGTTACACCCTTTAATGTTACGGTAACTTTATCCAGGTCTTCGTTGTAGACAAGGATGATGGTTGCATTATTAGCATCAACGCTAGAGGTTGTAGGATAATTGCTGGAACCGACTCTATAATATACGGGCACACCGTCTGCCAATATGTGCTCTTTGTCAATAAGCTTAACATAAGCTAGTTTACGGGTGTGTGTACAGGTAGAGT
>JAZNGK010000188.1:0-2678 GCA_045576395.1 Faecousia sp.
TTCCCCATAACTGGGTAAAGCAGCAGTATCTGCCTGATGAACTGGCAGGTACGCACTACTATACCTACGGTGAGAATAAACTGGAACAGGCAGCCAAGCAGTATTGGGCGGCCATCAAGGGGGAATAGTATGGACATTCAGGTAGGCGACATTCTCACCATGAAGAAGACCCATCCCTGCGGGGAAAAACAGTGGAAAGTCCTCCGTACAGGAGCAGATTTTCGACTAAAGTGCTTAGGCTGTGGACACGAAATTATGGTGGCCCGGTTTAAGGCAGAAAAGAATATTCGTTTGGTTACAAAGAATCCATCGACAGATTGAAACGGCAGCCGATTGTATCGGCTGCCGCATTTTTTGTTTTGCACCTTGAGTCGGTAGAAAAGCCAAGTGGGGTAGGGGAATGTGTAGATAGTTTCGCCACCGCAACCGACGGGATTTTTTGCTGTGCCGTTTTATACTAGTCCCATAGACAAGGGGGGTGCTGAGGTGAGCGTGTATATAGACGGTGTATTTATCTTAAATTTTTTGGTGGATTTCCTTTTGCTTTTGGCGGCATCTCGCCTCTGCGGCTATCCGATTAAGATGTATAGGGCGGCTTTGGGCGGTGGGGTAGGTGCGGTATACGCGGTCTGCTGTCTGCTGCCGGGCTTTTATTTTTTGGGGAATATTCTGTGGCGTGTGGTGAGCCTTATGGCGATGGCGGCAGTGGCTTACGGACTGACCAAAAGTGCCCTGCGCAGAGGCTTGGTTTTTGCGTTTTTGTCTTTGGCATTGGGCGGTGCGGTTTTGGGCTTGGGGCGCGGTGGCTTTGTTGGCATTGTCAGCGCGGCAGGAGTGCTGTGTCTGCTGTGTTTTTTCGGGTTTCGTGGGCGAATCGGGGGGACGACCTATATCCCTGTGGAGCTGTCCTACGGACAGATACATCTGCATCTAACAGCCTTGCAGGATACGGGCAATACCCTTCGCGACCCCATTACCGGCAAGCAGGTACTTGTGGTGGGGGCAGATGTGGCGTTGCAGTTGACAGGCTTAACCCGTGAACAGCTCCGTAAACCGGTAGAATCTGTGGGCGCGTTACCGGGTCTGCGACTGATACCCTATCACACCGTAGGCGGCAACAGTTTTTTGCTGGCTATGCGATTGCAAGATGTAAAAATCGGACCATGGCAGGGCAGTACATTGGTGGCATTTGCACCGGACGGGCTTAGCTCGGAGGGGGCGTATCAAGCATTGACAGGAGGGGCAATATGAAGGGAAAAATCTTGGCTTTTTTGGTAAAAATCGGTATGTTAGGGCAGGAAAATGTCTACTACATCGGGGGCGCAGATGTGTTACCGCCACCGCTGAAGGGGGCAGAGGAATTGTCTGCCCTGACAGCTTTGGAGCAGGGAGATGAGAACGCCAAACAATTGCTGATTGAACGCAATCTCCGCTTGGTGGTGTTTATTGCAAGGCGGTTTGAAAACACAGGCGTAAATTTGGAGGATTTGATTTCCATTGGCACGATTGGTTTGATTAAAGCCATTAACACCTATCGCTTGGATAAGAATATCAAGCTGGCAACCTATGCCTCCCGATGCATTGAAAATGAGATTTTAATGCATATTCGTAAAATTTCTTCCCAAAAGGCAGAGGTGTCGCTGGACGAGCCAATCAATATGGATTATGACGGAAATGAGCTGTTGCTGTCGGATATTTTGGGCACAGATGAGGATATGATTTTGCGTCCTTTGGAGGACGATGTGGACTTATGCGTTCTGCGACAGGCAGTAAAGGAGCTGCCAAAACGGGAACGGGAAATTGTGGTTATGCGTTTTGGACTGAATGGACAGCAAGAGCTGACCCAAAAGGAGGTCGCGCAGTATATGGGCATTTCGCAGTCCTATATCTCCCGATTGGAAAAGCGAATTATGCTGAAATTGCGGAAAGAATTGCTTCGGCAGACAAGTTGCGTGTAAAATACTTGAAATACGGCAAATTCTGTGCTATAATCGATACAGAATCATATCGATATAATTCTGTATCGATACTTTTGTAGCGAAAGGATGGCTGTATATGGAACGCAAAGAGGTTTCAAAGCCTGTGCTAAAGCGTCTGCCCGGCTATTTGGCATATCTAAAAAACCTGCCGGAGGGTAGCGCTACCTATATTTCCGCCACCGCCTTGGCAAATGCTTTGGGTATGGGTGAGGTGCAGGTGCGCAAGGACTTGGCGATGGTTTCGGACGGTGGCCGTCCGAAAATCGGCTATCTGCGTGAACGCTTAATGGAGGATATCAGTCAATTTTTGGGATATGACAACACGACCGATGCCGTCTTGGTAGGCGCAGGCAAGTTGGGGCAGGCGCTCTTGGGCTACGGTGGCTTTGAGGCTTACGGTCTGAATATTCTAGCCGGCTTTGATGTAAAGCCTGCGATGGATAAAACTGAGGAGGGTAAGCCTATTTTGCCGATGGAGGAGCTGGAGGGCTTTTGTCATGCCAATAAAATTCTGATGGCTATCATCACCGTTCCTGCCAATTATGCCCAACAGGTGTGCGACCGGCTGATTGCCTGCGGAATCAAGGCAATTTGGACCTTTGCACCGATGCACCTGGATGTGCCACCTCACATTTTGGTGCAAAATGAGAATATGGCAACCTCGCTGGCGCTATTGTCTATGCACCTGCAAGCGCAAAT
>JAZNGK010000189.1:0-15703 GCA_045576395.1 Faecousia sp.
TAGCGGTCATGGGAAATGGCAAGCACCGTGCCCTTAAAGCCAGCGATGTAGCTCTCCAGCCACTCTACACTACGCAAGTCCAAGTGGTTTGTAGGCTCGTCGAGGAGTAAAATGTCTGTTTTTTCCAGAAGTAACCTTGCCAAGTTTACGCGTGTTTTCTCACCGCCGGACAGGCTGGAAAATGCCTGTGCGCGTTGTGCTTGCAAAATGCCAAGACCGTTGCAAATCTTATCCACTTCCACATCGATTTCATAACCGCCACCGGCCTGAAAACGACTGACAAGGGTGTCGTATTCGCGAAGCTGTTCATCGGTTGCACCGGCGGACATCTGTTGCTCCAAAAGTGTCATGCGTTCGCGTGTCTTGGTAAGCACTTGGAACGCAGAACGCAAAACCTGTTCGACCGTATAGTGCGCAGGAAATTTGGGAATTTGGGAGATAAGTCCCAAGCGTTTATGGGGATTTACAAACACCTCACCGGAATCGTAGTCCATTTGGCCTGTGAGGATATTAAACAGCGTTGTTTTGCCACAGCCGTTACGACCCAAAATGGCAACCCGTTCCCCCTCTTGAATATCAAAGGACAGGTCTTCCAGCAAGTTCTCCCCTATCACAAAAAACTTTGTCAAGTTTTTTACCTGTATATCAATCATTCTTTTCTCCAACCATCAAGCCTTGCAAAGTATCTAAATCCATAAGCAAGTTAAGCGCCTGCAACATAGCATTACTGCTCATATGCTCCGGCAATTCCAATTTTTTCAAAAGCAACCGTCGTTTTAACGCGCTGTCCTTACCGCCGGACAGACCCAATTCCACGAAGTCCTGCTTGGTGATGCTGCCAATGGGCGTACTGTTTTCGCCTTCTATTGTTGCACCGGCTTTGGCAAGGGCCTCTACAATCACTTCTCTTGCCATTCCCTCAACGCCCAGCTTGCCCTCTTTACCGGGGGCAGTTTTCCGTCTTTCCTTGCCGAAAACATCGGGAATATAGGCGTGCTTGAGCTGATTGGCAGGAATCGCTCCTTTTAGGAAATTGCGAATCACAAAGCCTGCCCCGTCCGAATCGGTAAAGACGATAAGCCCACGGGTCTGCGCCACCTTTCGCAACAGCGAAAGCTGCGCTTTGTCTTTCATAATACCAAAACCGGAAGTTTCCAAAATGGGTGCGTCGACAATTTGGGACAGGGTGTTTTTGTCATACCGACCCTCTACCACAATCGCCTCTCGAATTTTAATCATTCTTAGCCTCCTGAGAAAGCCGAAGAATCAAAACCTCCAGGATTCTGTCAGCATCGTCAAACGAGGTTTTCATCTGCATATCACTTTCCAATATCAGCTGTGCCGCCTTTTCATAAAACCGCGGTGAAAATTGCCCTGCAGCAGACATCGTCTTTCTGGCAGGATAATCGGAAAGGCCGGTTAATTGCATCAAATCACTTGCATTTTTGCCGCTATCCAGCAAAATTCTTGCCGTACTCAAGCGACGGAAATGACTGCCGATTGCACCCAAAATGGATATCGGCTCTTGTTGCAGCTTCAGCAGTTGTTGTAATTTCAAAAGCGCCGGACCATAGGCTTTTTGACCCAACAAATCGGTCATTTGGAACACGACGGCATCCAGCACCGGCTCGACTACCGCATCAATATCGGTTTTGCAAATCTGCTCCGCACCGGAATAGGCGCAGATTTTGGAAATCTCTCCGGAGAGGACGGTCATCGTGCCACCGGTGATATCCATAAGGTACACGCATAGCTCCTGTGTGATTTTCTTGCCTGCGGCTGCAAAATGGCGACTTATCCAGCTAACCAAATCGCGCTGGCTCTGCTTTTGATATTCCACCAATGTGCCGTAGGTACTCACCGCTTCCCACAGCTTTTTCAGCCTTTTATCCGGCTTAAAGGGCGTGGTTTCATAGGTAAACACAACGGTGCAATAGTCAGGGATATCGGAAAGAATTTCAATCATGCGTTCCCTGTCTGCCTCGTTCAGCTTAAAAATATCTACTTCATCGACCACGACCATCGTGCGCTCTGCCATCATAGGCAGATTTTCCACGCAATCGGCAAACGCTTGCATATCGAAGGTTTCCACGGTCAGCTTATGGAAATTGAAGGATTCGGTCAGCGGGTCTATTATCACCTTCTGCAGGCGTTTCAGGTAATGCTGTAGCAGGAAAATTTCCTCACCGTAAAAGAAGTACAGCCGCGCAGGCGTTCCCTGCCGAATCTCCTCCTTAAGCGCTTGGAGCATATTCGGTTGCTGTGCTTGCTTTGCCATTGGCTCACCCCCTGAAAATAATCGTTCCTTCGGTATCTGTGCGGTATACGCCACACCCAAACAGTTTGAGCCGTTCCAGGGTTTCCCAAGTGGGATGCCCGTAGCGGTTGCCCTCGCCCACAGAGATAATCGCTATCTCCGGAAGTGTTTCTTGCAAGAGTTCCCACGAAGTAGAAGTCCGAGAGCCATGATGACCTACCACCAGGATTTCCAAGTCCGGCAGGTCGGTATGCGAAATCAAATCCAACTCTCCTGCTTCCGAGCGGTCTCCGGTAATGAGTATATCACAATTTTCCGGTTGAAACAAGATGCACAGACTGCTTTCGTTGGCATCGTCTGCCCGACTTGCAGGATACAGGGTAATATCCCCGTCCGCTAAGTGCAAATCCTCACTCACCCAACAAATCGCGTCCGCGTACTTTTTGGAAAGCGCATTGCGAATGTCGTTTTCTTCCTCGACTATCGGTAAGTAAATGGTATCTGCCGGAATCCTGCTGAGCAAGCCCTCTGCACCGCCTGCGTGGTCTGCATCATAGTGGGTCAGTATCAACCCATCCAAACGGAAAACGCCTTGCGACAGCAGTAATTGACTTGCTCTGTCTGCGGCTTTATCACCGCTATCACCACCACAATCGACCATATAATACTTACCTTCATTTTGCAGGATTAAGCATTGTCCCTGCCCGACATCTACCGCAGTTATGCGGTAATTGTCCATTCTTGGCTCAAGATATGACAGCAAGATTGCGCCCACAAGACCGACAAGCAAACAGCTTGTCAGCACCAATGGGTGCTTCTTTTTATTTTTCAGAAACACCGCCAACAGAACATAGACAAACAACAGCCACGCCACAATATAAATACTGCTGGTATAGACCGCTGAAACAGGTATCCGAGAAATCATATCCGTCCCCCACAAAACAAGGCGTATCGGCATAGAAAGCACCCAGCCAATACAAGTTCCAATCGGTAGCCACAGCGCGCCAAGCATGCACGCCGCTATGATACCGTAAAAAATCAAGGAAATCAGCCACAATATCAGCAAATTGGTTACAATACCGGAAATGCTGACACTTCCAAAATACAGTGCGCTCAGTGGTGTGGTTACCGACATCGCGCCAAGTGTTACACTCACAGAGCCAACACACCAGCGCGTGAGCCTTGCCTTGACACCCTTGCCCTTTGCCGGCCCGAGGCGCTTTTCATCAAGAAAATAGCGGTGAATCCGCTGTGTAAACAGGAAAATGCCAATCATACTGCCCACAGAAAGCTGCAAGCTGGCAGAGGTAATACTCAGCGGATTTGCGACAAGCAGTATCAGCACAGCCGCAGCCAACGCTGTCGGCGGGTCGTACTCCTTGTTTACCAAAAGCGCCAAAAGCATCAATGTTTGCATAATGCAGGCACGCACGATGGAAGGGCTAAAGCCGGCAACAGCCGCAAACAGTACAAGTAGCGGTATGCCGATTAAAGCAGTTAATCCACTGCGTTTTCCACAAAGCAGGTAGACCAAGCCAAACAGAATGGCTACATGCATTCCCGACACCGCAACCACATGGTAAACACCGCTGGTTTTCAGGGCCGTTTTGATTTCGTAGGACAGCCCACCGGTATCTCCCAATAAAATCGCCTTGGCAAACGATGCGGTATCGGATGGAAAGATAGTGTCCAAAAGAGATAGAATATTCTGCCGGAGTTTAGCCGGAAAATGCCCAATCGCTACAATCGCCTTTGGAATTATCGTGCTCTCTCCCTTTGGATAGCACAGGAGAAATACGCCTTTTCCCCGATGATAGGTGGGATTTTCCGCACCGCCACCGGTATAACGCAGACGAAAGGTGCCCACCACAACATCACCGGGCGCAAGAGCATCCGGCTCGTTCCGAAAGAACTGCACAGAATAAGACTTGCCGTTTAGCGCTGTCTTTCCCTCAGCGGTGATTCCATATTCCGTTACTTCGCTATAATCGGTAACCTCAATATGAAGCAATACTGCCTGCTCATCCATGTGCCTTACAGGGGAAAGGTACACAAAATCAAAGCACCACAGCCACGCGAATCCCAAAACCAAGCCCAAGAGCACACATTTGATTCCGCGACTAAAGCGACTGTGCAGTCCAAGCAGGGCGAGCATCGCCAGCAGGCAAAACACGCCCAGCAGTATCAGCCACATACCGGAGGCAATATACACACCCACAGCACAGGAAGCCGAAAAGCCTATGGTAAACCACATCAGCTTACGCATGGTATTTTCCCTCTCTTGCGAAAAGGACACCACCCAGGGGTAGCGTCCTATCCGTTTATAGTTTGGATGCTACAAAATCATCCACACTTGCCAATGCATCGTCGAGTTTCAGGACATCTTTACCGCCACCCATGGCAGAATCGGGCTTGCCGCCACCGGAGCCACCGCAAATGGTACACACCTGCTTGACCAAATCGCCTGCTTTGATGCCCTTGGTAATGGCATCCTTGCCACAGACAGCCAAGAAGGTAATCTTGCCGTCGGAAACAGCAGACAGCACCGCCACCACATTCGATGCCTTATCACGCAAGGTATCACCCATTTGGCGCAATTTGCCTGCATCCGCATCCGGCACATTAACAGTCAGCACACGCAATGCGCCAATCTCATGCGCGCCAAAGAGAATACGGTCTGCCTCGCCGGCCGTTTCCTTTGCCTTGAAGGATTCAACGGTCTTCTTGAGCAGCTTGATTTCTTCCATTTGTGCGTGAATCTTGTCCATCAGCTCGCCCGGCTTTACCTTATACTCTGCCGCAGCGGAATACAACAGCCGGTGCGTTCTGTTCATATCCTCCAGACATTCTTTGCCTGTAATTGCTTCAATACGACGGACGCCCGAGGCGACACTTCCCTCGCTTTCAATGCGGAACGGGCCGACCTTTGCGGTGTTATCAAGGTGGGTGCCGCCACACAGCTCAATGGAATAACCACCCATATTGACCACGCGAACGGTATCCCCGTACTTCTCACTAAACAACGCCATCGCGCCAAGCTTCTTGGCATCGTCAAGGGACATTTCACGCACATCCACAGGATAGCCCTCCAAAATGGCAGACTGCACCAATGCGTCAAGCTTTGCCAATTCCTCGGCTGTTACGGCAGAGTAATGGGTGAAGTCGAAACGCAGTCTGTCCGGTTCAACCAAGCTGCCTGCTTGATGCACATGGTCGCCCAAGACACTCTTAAGCGCCTTTTGGAGCAGATGTGTTGCGGAATGGGCGCGCATAATCGCCTTGCGACGCTCCACATCAATAGATGCCAGCACCACATCATCGGTTTTCATCGCACCGCTACGCATGACACCGGTATGCAGATACTTTCCACCCTTATCCTTTTGCACACCGGTAACCTTGAAACGGCTATCGCCCATTAACAAAACGCCAAAATCGGCAGACTGACCGCCCATTTCCGCATAGAAAGGCGTTTTATCCAGCACGATAATGCCCTGTTCACCGGCAGTAATCGAGCCGGTAACCTCATCACCCACGCAGACCGCCAAAATTTTTGCCTCGCAATTATTCACTGCATAGCCGACAAAGTCGGTCGGGGTGGTATCCAGACCCAAGTCAATGCCTGCCCAGCCCAAGTCGCCCAGAGCCTTACGCGCCTCACGCGCACGCACTCTTTGCTCCTCACGGCAGGCAATAAAGCGCTCCATATCCAGCTGCATACCCTCATCTTCCAGCATTTCTGCCGTTAAATCCACAGGGAAACCATAGGTGTCTGCCAGCAGGAAGGCATCTTCACCGGAGAATACCGTTTCGCCCTCTGCCTTATACTGCGCAAGCTTTTCACCGAAAATACGCATACCGGTATCAATGGTACGGGCAAAGTTCTCCTCCTCGGTTTTCACAACCCGAATGATATGGTCAGCGCGCTCACGCAGATAGGTATAGTGGCTTTCGTTTTCCTTGATGACCGTTTCCACAATCTCATATAAGAACGGACGGTTTACACCAAGAAGCTTGCCATGCCGCGCGGCACGACGGAGCAATCGACGGAGCACATAGCCACGCCCCTCGTTGGTGGGCTGTACGCCATCGGCAATCATAAAGGTAGATGCACGGATATGGTCGGTAATCACACGCAGACTCACATCCGTCTTTGTGCTTTGCCCGTAAGCGGCGCCCGTAATCGCGGTTACATGGTTGGTGATGTTCATAACCGTATCAACATCAAACAGGGAATCCACATCCTGACACACCACTGCCAAGCGCTCCAAGCCCATACCGGTATCGATGTTCTTCTGCTCCAGCTCGGTATAGTTGCCCTGTCCGTCATTATCGAATTGGGAGAAAACATTGTTCCATACTTCCATATAGCGGTCGCACTCGCAACCGACTGTGCAATCGGGACTGCCACAGCCGTACTTTTCACCGCGGTCATAGTAGATTTCGGAACAAGGACCGCAAGGACCGGCACCATGCTCCCAGAAGTTATCCTTCTTGCCGAAACGGAAGATTTTTTCTGCAGGAATCCCGATTTCCTTATTCCAAATTTCAAACGCTTCCTCGTCGTTTTCATAGATAGAGGGATAGAGGCGGTCTGCCTCCAAGCCGACTACCTGTGTCAAAAACTCCCAGCTCCATGCGATTGCTTGGCTCTTAAAATAATCGCCAAAGGAGAAGTTGCCCAGCATTTCAAAGTAAGTGCCATGACGGGCAGTCTTGCCGATATTTTCAATATCACCGGTACGGATACACTTTTGGCAAGTGCAAACCCGTTTCCGAGGGGGCTCGGTTTCGCCCTTAAAGTACGGCTTCATAGGCGCCATACCGGAGTTAATCAGCAAAAGTGAAGCATCGTTTTGCGGAATCAGAGAAAAGCTGGGTAGACGCAAATGCTCCTTACTCTCGAAATAGCTTAAAAACAGCTCGCGCAATTCATTTACACCATAAGGTTTTTTGCTCATATTGGAATTACCCTCCATAAAAAATAATAAACCTCGCCCACAAAATAGGGGCGAGGTCAGTCGCGGTACCACCCTAATTCACTCCCAAGCGGGAGTATCTTAGATGCTCTGTAACGGGAGCGCCCGTTCCGGTCATCCCGGACTGCTTGGAAGTGGCGAAAAGCAGGCTGACACAAGGGGCTTACACCTTCCCCCTCTCGCTGAAGTGGGCTCTGCTTCTTAGCTTCTGCATCGCATTTACATATCGTATTTATTTTATCACAAAACGCCCGTTTGTCAATGTTTTTCCCGAATTTTACGGATTATTCACACATTAAGCTTTGGGGATTACCATATCCTCGCTGGTAAGCGTTTCACCGTTTATGACCTTCCCTATCAGCTTGCTTGCGTGCGCAACCGAATCCTGGTCGGGCCACTTTACGGAAAGCGACAAGCCGGGAATCGAATAGGTTTCCTGACTATCGCCTGTGCCGGTCATAGCAAAGGTTTGCACATTCCAGGGTGTCATATCGCCAAGTTGCATTTTTACCAAATTGCCGATATCCTCTGTAGTCAAATTGGTCGAGAACATACCCTCCAAGCTTTGCAAAATGTCTGCATAATTGGAAATCAGCGCGGTGCTGTTCGTCAGCTTGTCAATGACCGCTTGAATCACCAGCATTTGATGCTTGCCACGCGTATCATCACCGCCGCTGACATGGTAGCGTTCTCTTGCAAAGGCAAGCGCCTGCTCGCCATTGAGTGTATTCTCACCCTTGTTAATCAGAAAAGCGCCACCGGCTGTAAAGGATTGCTCGGAATAAACCGTAACGCCACCAACGGCATCAACCAGCGTTTCAAATCCGACAAAATTGATTTTTCCATAGAAGTCTATTGAAACGCCATACAGACCCTCTAACGCCTCTATCGAGCAATCTACACCGTAATTGCCACAATGCGTCAATTTATCCAAAGCGCCATCCCCGGCAGGATTGGGTATATAGGAATCACGCGGTGTGTTCACCAGCAATACCTGCTTGGTTTCGGGGTTTACCGCCGCCAAAATATTCACATCGCTACGGCTGACTGTCAGCACTTGACTGCGCGTATCGGAGCCACTGATATACACAATAAACGGGGCATTGGCAATACCCACGCGATTCGTATCGGTTTTGTTTTCGATTGTTAAGGTATACAAGCTCCGCACACGGGTTAAAAGCGTTTGATATTCGGGTTGTTCGATTAAAAGTGAGATACTGACACTATTCATAATCACAGCATCCACCTGCTTGTGGCAGAGCACATCTACCATAGCGGTGGTCTGCGCATAATAGGTGATATCAATTGCCTTGCCCGTTTCCGCCTCAATGGCTTGCACCATCTTTTGGGTGTTGTCTACATCGTAATTTTCCACAGCTGCATAGGTATAATCCTTGGCATCTGCTAAGGTACGCGCAGGATTATCATTCAAAACCAGCACATATACATTATGCGCATCGGCGCTGTCGTCGGTTATGGTCTGAAAAAAGTCATAGGCATCGACCGCAATCTTCGAAACCGCGCCACAGCCGCAGGTAATCACCAATGCCAGCACACAGGAAACAATCCGTCGCCACAAAGCAATTTGCGACTTAACCTTGATAAACATAAAAAAGAACACGCCTTCGGCAAGCAGGAGCAAGCCCAAAAGGAGCAACGCTATATACGCCACAGGCAGCATATGTAACCGAATCACAAAGATACTGACCAGGATGCTTGCCAGCAATTGCAACGACAGCATCGCGATTTGGGTAATCCACAAAATTCTGTCTTTCTTCATAGTTTCCATCTCGCTTCGTAATTTTTTACAAATTATACCATTTTTCTTCCTTTCTGTCAACAAAACGCGGCGCATACCAAGGTACACACCGCGTTCGGCCATATCAAATATTACTTTCCAGCCAAGCCTTTATGTCTGCAATTCCCTCTTGGCTCATAGGGAAGGTACGCGATTGTTCTATTTCGCTTTTTTCATAGCAAAGCGGTCCATGCCAAAGCTCCACGAAAATCGTACTCTTTTCCATATCCACCTCTTTGGCGGTAAGCTTCTCCACCGTCGGCACAATTTTGAACCGCAAATTACCGCAGGAGCCGGTAAACTGATTATCCATAGCAAAGGTATGGAGTGTGGGTAGAAAAATGTTTGCCATATTACGCTCCAATCAATTGTTCCATTTCATCCAACAGCTCACCAAACAGCGCCAATGCCTCTTCCACAGGGGCAGGACTTGTCATATCCACACCGGCACCCTTCAACAGGTCAATGGGGCTTTGCGAACAGCCGCCGGACAGAAAGTTCAAATAATCCTGCACAGCCGGCTCGCCCTCTTTCAAAATTCTACGGGACAAGGCAATCGCGGCAGAATAGCCGGTGGCGTATTGGAACACATAGTAATTGTAGTAGAAATGGGGAATTCTTGCCCATTCCAATGCAATTTTATCATCGACCACCATATCCGGACCAAAATACTGCTCGTTCAAACGACGATATTCCCCACACAGCACATCGGCTGTGAGTGTTTGACCCTCTGCTACCAGCTTGCCGATCGTCAACTCAAATTCCGCGAACATCGTTTGACGGTACAGCGTGCCCTTGAACTGCTCCAAAAAGTGGTTGATGAGATAGATACGCTCTTTCTTATCGGTGGTCTTATTGAGCAGGTACTCCATTAAAAGCGCCTCATTACAGGTGGATGCCACTTCTGCCACAAAAATCACATAATTGGCATCAATGGGATTTTGATGCTGATTGGACAGGTAGGAGTGTAGCGCGTGTCCCATTTCGTGGGCAAGGGTAAACTGACTGTCCAGCGTGCCGGCGTAATTAAGGAGTACATACGGATGCACAGCCGCACCGGCAGAATAAGCACCGCTTCGTTTGCCCTCGTTCTGATACACATCAATCCAGCGGTTTTCAAAGCCCTCTTTCACGATTTTTAGATATGTTTCACCCAAGGGCGCAAGGGCTTCGTACACCGTCTGCTTTGCCTGTGCAAAGGGAATCTCCTTATCCACATCTGACACCAGCGGGGCATAGATATCATAAAAATGGAGAGAATCCACGCCCAACATTTTCTTTCGCAGACGGACATAACGGTGCATTTTGTCCATATTCTCATGGACAGATTCGATTAAATTCAAATAAACCGCGGTCGGCACATTGGTATTATCCAAGGATGCGACAAAGGCATTTTCGTAATTTCTCGCCTCTGCAAAGAATTTCAGCTGTTTGTTTTGGGCGTTGAGAATCGCGGCAGCCGTATTCTTAAAATTGCCAAAGCCTTCATACAGACTCTCATAGGCATTCTTCCGCAACACTCTGTCGCTACCGCTTTGGATAGGCACAAAGGTGCCCTGGCTTACCACTTGGGGATTGCCCTCTGCATCAAGCGCATCGGCAAACTTAAGGTCTGCATCGGCAAACATACCGTAAATGGTGTCCGGCGTTTGGGAAAGCTCACCGGCAGCCGCCAACAGCTTTTCCTCCTGCGGAGAGAGAATATGCTCCTTTAAGCGACGCAGATTGGTCAAATAACGGCGATAGCGCGCAAGCTCCGGACAGGCTTCGTAAAAGGAATCGAGTGTGTCGTCGGTAATTGCCATAATCTCCGGTGTGGCAAAGCTAAGTGCCGCTTCCAACGAAACAACATTGCTCATAAATCGGCCGACCATCGCTTGATAGGTGGCATTACGGGTATCCTCATCGCTCTTGCGCATACAGTAATTGGCAAGCAAGGACACCTTTACCTCTGCCATTTCCATCGCGTACAAATAATCATAAAGGGTTTTGCCGCTTTCGGAAAGCCGACCGGCATACCCCAAAAGCACATTTTTATCCTGCTCCAAAGTCGCAAGCTCTGCCTCCCAAGCAGAATCACTTGCGTACATATCCTCTGTGGCCCAGGTATCTTCCAAAGGAATGTCCTCACGATTCCAAATCTTTGCCATACATTAACCTCCAAAATCGTTTTTCTTATTATACCACAAAGCACCGAAAAAGCAAAGCAAGTGCTTGTATTTATTTTGAAACTATGGTAGAATTTTAGCCGGTGATGAAATTTATGAACAAAAAATTGAGGGGCAATCTTGCCATCGTGCTTGCAACTGTCATTTGGGGCTCTACCTTTGTTGCGCAAAGTGTGGGTATGGACCACATCGGGCCGTTTACCTTTCAGGCAATTCGCTGTCTGCTGGGTTTTCTGCTGTTGCTGCCGATAATTGCTATTGTGGACAAATTTACACTTGCCAACGACGGAAAAACCTACTTCTCCCGTTGGTGCGATAAAACGCTGTGGCTTGCCGGCCTGTGCTGTGGCGTGCCTTTGTTTGTAGCTGCCAATTTACAGCAGATGGGTATTGTGGATACAGACGCAGGAAAATCCGCATTTTTAACCGCTATGTATATTGTATTTGCACCGATATTGGGCATTTTCCGTGGGCAAAAGCCTACCAAATGGATTCCCGTCAGCGTGCTGTTGGGTGTGATTGGACTGTACTTCCTAAGCTGTGTGGGCGTTACTTCGGTTGCCACCGGTGATTTGCTTCTGTTGGGATGTGCGCTGGCATTCGCTGTGCAAATTCTATGCGTAGATGCGTTCGCAAACCGTGTGGATTGCCTGCGGCTTAACTGCATCAACTGCCTTGTCTGCGCGGTGCTGTCGGGCATTGTTATGGCATTTACGGAAACGCCCACTTGGGTCGGCATCGGCAATTGCTTTGGCTCCCTGGCTTATGCAGGCTTTCTGTCTATGGGAATTGCCTACTCTTTGCAGATTATCGGACAAAAGCATTTGCAACCGACCACCGCCTCGTTACTGATGAGTATGGAGTCGGTATTTGCGGTGCTGGCAGGCTGGCTGGTGCTGAAAGAACGGCTTACTCTTTGGGAAGGGCTCGGTTGTTTGCTGGTATTGGTCGCAATTATTCTATCCCAACTGCCAAGCAAAGAAAAAGCAAAAACCTCTGCTTAAGCAGAGTGGGTGGATGTGGGCATCCGTAGAATATCGATTTTTCATAATTTTAGGGGCTGTTGCTTTATTTTGCAACAGCCCCGTTTCTTAGCTTTTATCTGCCATAATGATGCGTTTCATAGCCGCGATACCCACGGAAATTGCACCGCTGGTATCCTCGGTCATCGGCATAACCAAGCCAGCCTTTTCCCGTTCTTGGTTCCACACCACATGGAAACAGCTTCCGCATCGCACGCCCAATGCCGCCGCGACCACAAACAACGCGGCAGACTCCATTTCGCTCGCCTTTACGCCAAGGCGTTTCCAGCTCTCCCACTTTTGCAAAAGTTCGTAGGAAACAGGACTTTTCTCCGGTGCGTGCTGACCGTAAAAGGCATCCTTACATTGAACAACCCCTACATGGGTGGTATATCCCAGCTCCTCACCTGCGGCCTTTAATGCACAGGTAATGTCAAAATCGGGCACAGCCGGAAACTCAATGGGCGCATATTCCAAGGAAGTATGCTCATAACGAATCGCACCGTTGGCAACCACAACATCGCCCGGGACAACCTGCATATCAATACCGCCACAGGTTCCGACGCGGATAAAGGTATCCACACCG
Source organism: Faecousia sp. (assembly GCA_045576395.1). Lineage (GTDB taxonomy): Bacteria > Bacillota > Clostridia > Oscillospirales > Oscillospiraceae > Faecousia. Next base: position 12,808 of record JAZNGK010000189.1, read on the forward strand.
ATAGCCGAAAGCTCCTCCATAGCAATCGCGGCAGACGGGCCGCCGATGCCGGTAGAACAGACGGACACCTTCTCCCCTAAGAGCGTGCCGGTATAGATGTTATACTCCCGGTTCATACCGATGTGCACAGGATTATCAAAATGGGCAGCTATCGCCTCGCAACGGCCGGGGTCGCCCGGCAGGAAGCAATATCTTCCCACATCACCCTTTTGGCAACGAATATGAAATTGCATACCGATGTCTTGCATAGAAATCCTCCTTATCAAAACAAACTGACTTGGCTTGTGTCCGGCAAATCACCGAATGCGCCTGCCTCCTTGAGCATCTGTATATGGGTTTTGGATACCTTGGGACACGCCGCCGAAACTTCCTCAACCGACAGGAAGGTTTTTCCCTCGCGTCCGTTCATCAAATCCCATGCGGCTGTTTCACCCAAGCCGGAAACGGACACGAAGGGTGGCAACAGCTTACCGTCTTTGATGATAAATTTCGTGGCATGGCTGTCGTACAGGCTAATGGGCGCAAATTCGAAGCCACGCAGATAAAACTCATACACAACCTCTAAGGTGGTGAGCAATTCTTCATCCTTCGCGGTGGCGTCCTCATTGGCTTCAATCGCACGAATGTTGGCAAGCGCAACATCAATGCCGTCGGTCATCAATGCCGCATCAAAGCCACCCTTTTGGCTTCGACGGTAGAAATAGGCGGAATAGAATGCCAACGGGTGATTAACCTTAAACCAGGCAATCCGAAACGCCATCATAACATAGGCAACCGCGTGCGCTTTGGGGAACAGATACTTGATTTTTTTACATGAGCCGATATACCAATCCGGCACACCCGCCTCCCGCATTTCCTCCTCTGCTCCGTCGGGTAGACCTCTGCCCTTACGCACAGACTCCATTATCTTAAACGACCGCTTTTCAGGGATTCCGCAGGAGATTAAGTAGAGCATAATGTCATCACGACAGCCGATGGTTTCGTCCACCTTTGCCGTACCGGACACAATTAAGTCCTTCGCGTTGCCCAGCCACACATCCGTACCATGGGTATAACCGGAAATACGCACCAAAAAGTCAAATTTGGTAGGCTTGGTATCCAGCAAAACGCCACGCGTAAATCGCGTATTAAACTCCGGCACAGCCACCGCACCCGTCGGTCCTAACACCTTGTCATTCTCATATCCCAAAATTTTCGAGGATGTGAAAATAGACATCGTGTCCTTATCGTCCAAGGGAATCGTTTTGGCATCTACACCGGTCATATCCTCCATCATACGAATCATGGTGGGGTCGTCATGCCCCAGCATATCCAGCTTGAGGAGATTTTCCTCCATGGCGTGATATTCAAAGTGGGTGGTAATTTGGTCGGAATTGGGGTCATCTGCCGGATGCTGTACCGGACAGAAATCCCAAATTTCATTCTCTTGCGGAATGACCACCAAGCCACCCGGGTGCTGACCGGTGGTGCGACGCACACCCACACAGCCTGCGGCAAGACGATTGATTTCAGCCGCACTCTCCGCCTTACCGTGCTCGGCAAGATACTTTTTCACGAAGCCATAGGCGGTCTTGTCCGCTACGGCACCGACCGTTCCTGCGCGGAAGACATGGGATTTTCCAAACATCTGCGTACAATAGGCATGGGCATTGGCTTGATATTCACCGGAGAAATTCAAGTCAATATCCGGCACCTTATCACCGCCGAAGCCCAAGAAGGTTTCAAACGGAATGTTGAAGCCGTCTTTTGCAAAGGCTGTACCGCACTTGGGACACACGGCATCCGGCAAGTCTGCGCCACAGCCGTATCCCTTCGGTACATCAAAGGTCGTATACTTACAGTCGGGATTCGGACAGCGATAATGCGGTGGGAATGAGTTTACCTCGGTAATGCCCGACATAAATGCCACAATAGACGAGCCGACAGAGCCACGCGAGCCGACCAAATAGCCGTTATCCAACGAGTTCTGCACCAATTTTTGGGCAGACATATATATCACATCATAATGGCAGGTGATAATATCATTTAGTTCGGTTTCGATACGGGTACGAATCAATTCCGGCGGATTCTCCCCATAGAGCTTGTGCATTTTTCCGTAAACCAATTCCTTTAGGTCTTCTACGGAGTTTTCGATTTTAGGTGCAAACAGATTGTGCGGTACGGGGCGCACCACATCGCACATATCCGCAATCAGGTTGGTATTTTTTACCACGACCTCGTACGCCTTTTCCTCACCCAAGTATGCAAATTCGGCAAGCATCTCATCGGTGGTGCGGAAGTACAGCGCGTTGGGACGGTCATAATCTTTCATGCCCTTCTTGGTTGAAAGGAGTATATGGCGGAAAATCTCATCCTCGGGGTTGAGGAAGTGGACATCACCCGTAGCAACCACAGGCTTTCCCAACGCCTCACCCAAACGAACAATGGTGCGGTTAAACTGCCGCAACTGCTCCAAATCCTTGACCTTTCCGTCTGCAAGCATAAAAGCATTGTTCTGTAATGGCTGAATTTCCAAAAAATCATAGAAAGCGGCGATGCGCTTGAGTTCATCTTCACTCTTACCGTCCATTACCGCACGGAACAGCTCGCCTGCCTCACAGGCAGAGCCGATAAGCAAGCCCTCACGCAGGCGCAAAATCTCGGATTTCGGCATACGCGGTTGGCGCTTAAAGTACTCCAAATTCGACAGACTAATCAGCTCATACAAATTCCGCAAGCCAAGCTGATTCTTGGCAAAGATAATGATATGACTCGGGCGACGGTTATTCATAAGATTTTGCGCACGCGCGCCCATCATCGCAGGGTTGATCGCTTGCAGGGTATGAATGTCCATTTCAGCCAGCTTTTCAAAGAGCTTGCTCATAATCAAGCCGCAGGTTACGGCATCGTCTGCCGC
>JAZNGK010000190.1:0-1727 GCA_045576395.1 Faecousia sp.
ATGGCGCGGCCTTGACCGTCAACCACCCAGCCGTAAGTCAGCACCTGTTTGAAGGGTGCGCCCTTGTCCAAAGCGCCCACAGAGGTCAGCAGGGAAGATTGGAACCAACCACGGTATTGGTCAGCACCCTCTAAATATACATCTGCAGGCCACAGCTCGGGGGTGTCCTTCATTAAAGAGGCAAAGTGGGTAGAGCCGGAGTCAAACCAGCAGTCCAGGGTGTCGGTCTCTTTCTCGAAGGTTGTGCCACCGCAGTGGGGGCAGGTGAAGCCATCGGGAATCAGCTCCATAGCTTCCTTTTCAAACCAGACATTAGAGCCGAATTCGTCGAAAAGTTTAGATATTTTCTCGATGGATTCGGGGGTGGACACAGGCTTGCCGCAATCTTTGCAGTAGAATACGGGAATGGGCAGACCCCAGCGGCGCTGACGGCTGATACACCAATCGGCGCGCTCCCGAATCATAGAGACCATGCGATCCTCACCCCAGGCGGGGTACCACTGGGCATCTTCAATTGCCTTGACTGCCTGATCCTTAACGGATTCCACAGAGCAGAACCATTGGGGCGTTGCGCGGAAGATAACGGGCTTTTTGCAACGGTCATGGTGGGGATAGGAGTGGACGATTTCTTCGGAGGCAAACAGCGCGCCGCTTTCTTGCATATCCGCAAGAATGACAGGGTTGGATTCCTCGGTCTTTAGACCGGCGTACTTGCCGGCATAATCGGTATGATGGCCGTAATCATCCACAGGCACAATCAACTCCATGCCGTAACGCATACAGGTCTGATAGTCATCAGCGCCAAAGCCGGGTGCGGTGTGGACACAGCCGGTACCGGAGTCCATAGTAACATACTCAGCATTCACCAAACGGCTGGTTTTCTCGAGGAACGGATGCTTTGCCAGCATGTTTTCAAAGAAACTGCCGGGGTAGGTGGCCAAAATCTGATAGCTGGTATAGCCACCGATACCCATAACCTTTTCGCACAAAGCCTCTGCCACAATGAATGTTTCATCACTGTAATCAGGCTTGACCAACACATAGGAATCTCTGGGGTGCAGACAAATCGCCATATTGCCGGGAAGTGTCCAAATTGTGGTGGTCCAAATGACAAAATAGGTCTTGCTTAGGTCATAATCGGAAAGCTTGCCCAAATCATCAGCCATGGGGAATTTGACATATACGGAGGTACAGGGGTCGTCCTTGTACTCAATATCCGCCTCGGCAACAGCAGTCGCACAGAACGGACACCATGTAACAGGCTTCAGTCCTTTATAAATATAGCCCTTGTCAAACATCCGACCAAAGACCTTGACCTCTTGTGCCTCAAAATGCTTGTCCATGGTGCGGTAGGGATTTTTCCAATCGCCCACAACGCCCAAACGACGGAAGCCTGCCATCTGCTTTTGGATAAAGTCCTCGGCGAAATCCTCACAGGCTTTGCGGAATTCGGGAACAGACATATCCTTGTTGAGCTTCTTTTTGGAGTTCCCAATGGCGCGCTCAATGGGTAGACCGTGGTTGTCCCAACCGGGAACATAAGGGGTGTAGTGGCCCATCATAGCTTGGCTTCTGATGATGAAATCCTTTAAGGTCTTATTCAGCGCATGGCCCATGTGAATATAGCCGTTGGAGAAGGGAGGGCCGTCGTGCAGAATGAAGGGGGGGAGATCCTTGTTCTTTTCCAGCATTAAGCCATAAAGTCGGAGGCCAAGCGGTCTTAGGAA
>JAZNGK010000191.1:0-5484 GCA_045576395.1 Faecousia sp.
GATTCATACAGGAAGGTGGGGTGGTGGTACAGCACCTCTCCCGTCAGCTTGTCCTCCAATCCCATACGCAGGAATGTATCGGTAACGGCGCCGAATGCCTCTCGGTTGAAGAAATTACCCCACCGACCGATGGACTGCCCAATGAGAAAGCCCAACGAAGTAATATCAAACGCCACGCCTGCAGGAATTTTCTTAATACGGCAATAGACAAGAATGCCCAACAACGCGCCAATCACACCGCCGTAAATTGCAAGACCGCCATTCCAAATGTAAAGCACCTCAACGGGGTTTGCCTTGTATTCCTCCCACGCAAAGATGCAATAGTACGCCCTTGCGCAGATTATGGCAACGGGGATAATCGCCAATGCGCCATCAAGAATATCATTCTCGGTTAAGCCGAACTGCTTTCTCCGTTTCAGTCCGTAAACGGCCGCAAGCAACAAGCCCAACGCAATCAGCAGACCATAGTAATACACAGAGAACGGGCCGATGTCGAGCTTATAGTCGGGATTCATCGAGATGCCCAAACCGGGGAAGGAAATGGTTGTATACTTCATATCAGCAAGCCTCCTCTTTTGGGGTAATCACCGCCATACACATTCGCTTTTCGGTAACTACCGTTTGTATAAATGCTTGAATTTCCTCTTTGGTAATCTGTTCGTAAATCTCCGGAATACGGAAATAATCGAATTTTGAGAAGTGATAGGCACACAGGCGGAAGCAGGTGGACTCGAAGCTGTCAAGCGAACGAATCCGACGACCCAACGCGCTTCGCTTCATACGCAGAAAATCCGCTTCCGAAATGCCCGTTTCCCCAAGCCGCTTTGCCTCTTGCAAAATGGCTTCCTGCACCGCTTTGGGGTCTTCGCTGTCGCCCGACATGGTGAGCATACTCATTCCCTCAATGGTTTCATAGCCACCACCGAAGGACGCATCAATCAAACCGGCATCGTAAAGTCGCAAATACAGATTCGACGATTCACCGAACAGCGCCTCTGCCGCCAAATCTCCCACAATCTCCTGCCGTACACCTGCATCGCCATTGGGTAACGGTTCGCTTTTGAAGCCCAGCTGGAACATCGGCATGGCAACCTCCATCGTACGGGTTACATACCCCGTTTCCACCGTCAACGGCTCTTCCCAACTGCGCGTGGCAGAGAGAACAGACTGCGGTAAATGCGCCAATTTCTCCGTCGCAAGCGATGCCACCTGCTCCGGCTCTACATCTCCCACGACACACAGGAACATATTCTTCGGCTGATAAAAGGCTTTGTGGCAGGTAGCAAGTACCTGCGGTGTAATTTGCGCAATACTCTCACGCGTGCCCAAAATCGGAGTGCGCAAGGGGTGCTTTTGATACATCGCACTCACCAACAGCTCAAACAGCACATTTTCAGGGCTGTCGGCATTCATATCAATTTCCTGCCCGATAATCCCCTGCTCCTTTGCAACGCTCTCGTCGGTAAAATAGGGCGTGGTAACAAATTCCAGCAGTAATGCCAAATTTTCCGCAAAGCGGTCGGTACAGGAGAAGTAATAGGCTGTCATGTCATAGCTCGTAAACGCATTGGGAATCGCACCCAATGCCGCAAATTCACCGGTAATATCCCGTCCGGGCATATCAAACAGCTTATGCTCCAAATAATGCGCAACGCCTGCCGGTGCTTGGATTTGTTCTCCGTCTACGGTAAATTCCCTGTGGATTGCGCCATAATCCGTAACAAAATAGCACAGCTTCTTGGTAAAGCCGACCCGTGGCAAGACCACTATCTGCAAACCATTTTCCAAGGTCGTCTTATACAGCGTTTCCCCCACCTGTGGGTAGTAAATCTTTTCCATTATACTGCCCCCCTTAGGAAATAAACGGTGTGCAATTGCAAGGTTTTTGCCGCGGCCGCAACATCCTCTGCCGTTGCGTGCTCGACTGCCTGTATATAATCCTGCGGTGTCAGCGGTAGACCGCTTAAGGCCGCTGTGGCATAATAGCCCTCAATCGCACCGGGGGAATCGTGCGTGCTTTTCAGCTGGGATAGCAGCGCCTGCTTTGCCGCAGACAGCTCTTCTGCCGTAAATTCACCCGCCTGGCAAAGCCTTAGCTGATTGAGAATCTCCTCTCGCACAGGCTTGTCCATCGTATTGTCAATACCTGCCGCCACCGTAACAATGCCCTTACTGCCATGATAGGACGAGGAAATGTCATAGCACAAAGACAGCTCCTCCCGAATCTTCATAAACAGCTTGGAAATCATACCGCCACCGAAAATGGTGTTAAAAAGCTGCATCGGCACAAAGCCGCTGTCGCGTAATGTAATGGGACTGACAAAACCCATACACAGCTTACCCTGCGAAACATCCAGCTCCTCTGTTTCTTCACAGCCGCCACAGTCAAAAAACGGCGTTTGGGGCGGCAGCGCGTTCGGCTGACGCTGCAGTTTTTCAAACATCGGCCGCACCAAATCAGCAATTTCATTCGGGTCTGCGCTACCCACATAGAACAAATGAATGGGACTTTCTCGCAGAATTTTTTGGTAATGGGCATACAGGCTTTCGGCTGTAATTGCCTCGACATCCTCTTTTTCTCCCAAACGGGGGATACCGAAGGAATCGCCCTTGCACATTCTTTTCATCATCTGCGCGCCGGCATACAGCCGTTTATCATTCCGCTGGGTCGCGATTGCCGCAAGGAGATTCCGCTTTTCACTCTCGACGAATTCCTGTGAAAATACGCCGTTTTCAAGTAACGGACAGAACATCAGCTCCTCCAAAAAAGCAAGCATTGGAGCAAATACCTTGTCCCCCGTCAGCGCGTACGCCTCTTTCATAAAGCTGCAACTCAGCCCTGTTGTTTGGTAGTCTCCCACCCGTCGCAGCTGCGAGCCGAGTGCCGCGCCGTACAGGTCGTCCAACCGACGGGTAATAACCTGCAAATTCGGCGCAGATGCGCACCCGCGCAGGAGCACAGCAGGCAGTAACGCATTTAGCGCCGCCTCCTGTTTGCACATAAGGCGTACGAATTGCAGGCTCAAGCCCTCTTGCTTAAAACGCGTATCCCGATAGCACCGCAAAATTACACCGGGTAGCAGTTGAATGGTTTGAATCATAGCGCCTCCTAAGAAGAAAGTATTCTCATTATATACCACATTTTCAAAAATGGAAAGAGTTACGCAAAAAATTTACACTTTACAGGTTGTTATTTTATGCATTTTACGATAAAATAATGAAAAACACCTTCGAATCGGGAGAGCATCATGGCCTATTTGGAAATTACCATTCCCACCACCGCCCAAAGCATTCAATCGGTAGCCACCGCCTTGACCGCCCGTGGCTTTGGCGAATTTGTAATGGAAGACCAAGCGGAATTTGAAACCTTTTTGGAAGAGAATCGGACATATTGGGATTATATTGACGCGGATTTACAGCAGAAATTGCAAGGACTAAGCTGTATCAAGCTATATTTGCAAGACGACAACACGCAAGGACTTGCCCGTTTGGAAGCAACACTTGCAGACTTACAGCTGACCTTTTCCGTTACACCCCTGAAAGAGGAAAATTACGACGAGAGCTGGAAAGAAAATTATCCCCCACAGCCCGTCGGCAATTCCCTTATCGTGTTGCCGTATTGGCTTTCACATACCGACACCCAAGGCAGAATCCCCATCATTTTAGACCCCGGTCTGACCTTCGGAACAGGCGCGCACCCCTCTACCCAAATGGTGCTGGAAACCATGGAAACGGTCGTGCATACAGGTGCGACCTGCCTGGATTTGGGAAGCGGTAGCGGTATTTTATCCATTGCCGCCCTGCGTTTGGGCGCAACATCCGCCATTGGCGTGGATATTGACCCAAAGGCCGCAGGCATCGCAAGCGAAAATGCCGCCTACAACGGCTTTGCCTCTCCGGAATTTATCGCCTACACCGGTAATGTAACCGAAGACAAACAGCTGATGCGCACACTCTCCCAAGGGCAGTACGATGTTGTGCTTGTAAATATTGTTGCCGATGTGATTATCGGTCTTGCGCCCATACTCCCCACCTTTATGCAAGCATCCACCACCTTGATTTGCTCCGGCATTTTGGACACGCGGTACAACGATGTCGTTACCGCCTTAACGCAGGCAGGGCTGCACATCACCGAAACCAAAGCCAAGGAAGATTGGCGCTGTATCAGCGCAAAAAGGAGAACACTATGACCATTCCCTATCGCACCCAACGGGTGCTCACGCGCATATTGGTAATCCTGTTGGTCGTTACCGTTGTGCTTGCAACAATTTGGGCCTGCTGGCTGATTTGGGTACAGCGGTACATTGTCTACACCGCTGACGGCAGCGTGAAGCTGGACTTCAATCTGCCACCCATTCTTCAAGGCGAATTGGCCGCACCGCCCGACGATATAGACATTCCCATCAATTTTGACCAAAACGATGAGATGCTTGGCACCGCAACGGAGCTTGTCCAAATGATAGGCTACTATGTGGAGCCCGACGCATTACAGGATATTGCCACCGTCAAATCCCAAATTCAAGCGCTCCCTGCCGGCACCGGTGTGATGATAGATGTCAAGAGCATCAAAGGTGATTTTTACTACTCCTCCACCGTAAGCGATAAGCGCAGCAGCACCGTAAACACCGAAGAAATGGACGAGCTGATTGACTATTTAAGCCGTAGCGGTATGTACGCCATCGCGCGTATTCCTGCACTTAGGGATTACCATTACGGGCTAAACAATGTGCCAAACGGTGTGCACCACTCTTCGGGTCGCTATTTGTATATGGACGACGACGGTTGCTATTGGCTACATCCGGGTCGCGAGGGAACGCTCTCGTACCTGACCCAAATTATTATGGAGCTGCGGAGCTTGGGTTTTGATGAAGTAGTACTTGATGACTTCTGTTTCCCCAACGCCACATCCATTATGACAGACGGGGACAAGACAGAGTACCTGACCAAAGCCGCGAATGTGTTGCTGTCTGCCTGCGCAACAGACCGCTTTGCGGTGTCCTTTGTAAAATCCGAAACCTTTACAATGCCCGAGGGGCGTACCCGCATGTATTTGGAAGGGTTAGATGCCTTGCAGGCGGCTGATGCCGCCCAAAACAGCGGCATTGCCGATACCGCGGTAAATTTAGTCTTCCTAACCGAGCTTCACGACACAAGATTTGATGTGTATAGCGTTTTGCGCCCCCTGTCCGGCGCGCACTAGGGTAAAACGGGTTGGGATATCTAGAGAGGAATATACGATGTTTGAAGGCTTTACTCCGGAAACCATTGACTTTTTGTGGGGAATTCGAATGAATAACAACCGCGATTGGTTTTTGGCGCACAAGGAAAATTATGTTAACTACCTATACGAGCCGATGAAGGCCTTGGGCAAGGATTTGTTCGCGCCTTTTGCGGACAAGCCGGGAAATCTGCTGAAAGTCAGCCGCATCTATCGGGATGCCAGAATGCACTATCCCGTTCCCTACAAGGAGAGTCTGTGGATTT
>JAZNGK010000192.1:0-1721 GCA_045576395.1 Faecousia sp.
CAAATAAACCTGCTTTCCATCTCTCTATACAAATTCATATGACCAACGCTGTTTGGCGTTGGTCATATTCGTACACCTCTAACCCAAAACTGAAAATCCAAAAAATGTAACTGCCGTTACAATCACCGCTGCGCCGACAACGCCGAGCACCACGGACGGAAAGCCTTTTTTCAGCGGCATATCCATCATCGCCGCCACAAGTGCACCTGTCCACGCGCCCGTACCCGGAAGCGGAATTGCCACCAAAACAAACAACCCCCAGAATGCATATTTTTCTACGGTGCCACGATGTTTTTCAGCGCGCGTCTCCAATGCAGAGACCATACCATCCAGCTTCGGCAACACCTTTCGCATCCAGACAAAAATCTTTTTAATAAAAATGATGATAAACGGCACCGGAATAATGTTGCCGATCACAGATACAAGCACAGCAAGCCCATACGGCAAGCCAAGCCCTACTCCAATCGGAATCGCACCGCGCAATTCAACTACCGGCACCATGGATACAATCAGTGTAGTTAATATTTTTCCTATAAAAGTCTGTGTAAAAAAAGCAAGCATTGCGTTCAAAACACATTCTCCTTATTTTTTAATGATTTAGCACGCCTTTCATAAGCCTAAGCTGAGAGGAGTCAAACCCCTTATTCTTCGTAGCCGTTCGGGTTATTTTTTTGCCATCTCCACGAATCACGACACATATCCACAACCGTCTTATTTGCACTCCAGCCGAGTTCGCGCTTTGCTTTGGACGCATCCGCATAGCAAACCGTAACATCGCCCGGTCTGCGCGGTGCAATTTTATAGTTAATCTTCAAATCATTGGCCTCTTCAAATGCGTGCACCAAATCCAGAACGCTGTAACCCACACCCGTACCGAGATTATAAATTTCCACGCCCTTTTGACTGTCAAGTTTATCGAGTGCCTTTATATGACCGCCCGCCAAATCCACAACATGGATATAATCACGCACACCCGTGCCGTCCTTGGTCGGATAATCGTCACCGAAAATGGAAAGTTGCTCGAGTTTACCCGAAGCCCCCTGAGTGATATACGGCATGAGGTTATTCGGAATACCGCGCGGATTTTCGCCGATTTTACCGCTCTCATGTGCACCGACCGGATTGAAATAACGCAAAAGCGTAATCTTCCAACTTTCATCCGATACGCAAAGGTCGGTCAAAATCTGCTCTATCATCAGTTTTGTCTGTCCGTACGGGCTGTTTGCAGATGTCGGCAAATCTTCTGTCAGCGGCATCTTGTCGGTTACACCGTACACCGTCGCCGAAGAACTAAACACCATCTTCTTTACATCAAACTCGCTCATCACTTCCAGAAGGCGAAGCGTGCCGGTGATATTATTGTCATAGTACTTAAGCGGAATTGCAACGGATTCGCCAACAGCTTTAAGCCCCGCAAAATGAATTACCGCATCAATTTTGTGTGCAGCAAACACCTTTCGCATCCCTTCCGTATCCAGAATGTCGCATTTGTAAAAAATTGCCTTTTTGCCCGTAATTTCTTCTACACGCACCAAAGACTTTTCACTGCTGTTGGACAAATTGTCAATTACAACCACATCGTGTCCTGCCTCTAAAAGCAACACACAAGTGTGCGAACCGATATACCCTGTACCACCTGTTACCAATACTGTCATCTATATCATCCTTTCTTTTTACTTACAGTATATGATTATACTACAAACACCATCATTTGACAATCT
>JAZNGK010000193.1:0-2796 GCA_045576395.1 Faecousia sp.
ACCGGGCGCACCTGCCAAGAGAATACCGTGGGGGATTTTTGCACCGATGTCGGTGAATTTTTTGGGATTACGGAGAAAGTCCACAACCTCTTGCAGCTCTGCCTTTTCCTCGTCCAAACCGGCAACATCGTCAAAGGTGATTTTCTGCTTGCCAAGCTGACCGATTCCGACGCGCGCCTTTCCGAAGTTCGCCATCGGATTGTTCTGATTGGCTTTACCTACCAGGAACATCCACACCAAAACGATTGCCAGGCCTGCCAAAATAATTGGCAGTACAAAATCCCACGGAGAGAGCTTCTCCTCTGCCACAAAATCATATTGCTCCAACACGCCGGATCGTGTCTGGCTTTCAATCAGCGCCCACATATCCTGCCGGAAGCCCTCCGGGTCTGCCAGCTCGGTTGTCAAAACGGTTTTGTCGTTATAAGGCGTGTGGAGCCGAAGCTGTATATGCGTTCCCTCCACCAAAAAGCTTTTTACCTGCTCCTTTTGAAACAGGGTGATGACCTGCGAATAGGAAATATCGTCCTTTTTACCGCCAAAAAGCCCAAAAAGCCAAGAAAAAGCCAGCGCCAAAATTGCCACATATACGATAACGGTTATCAGTTTGCGATTCTTCAAAATTCTCGTTTCTCCTTATTTTTCATAAGCTTCCGGCTTTAGTACGCCGATATAGGGCAGATTCCGATAGTGCTCATTAAAGTCCAAGCCATAACCTACCACAAATTCGTTGGGAATGGTAAAGCCAATATACTCAGGCACCAGCGTAACACCGGGCTTTCTGCGTTCGGGTTTATCCAGCAGTGTGCAGATTTTCAAGGATGCCGGCTTTTTTTGCATCAAATAATCATACACAAAGCTTAACGAGTTGCCGGTGTCGTAGATATCCTCCAAAATCACCACATGGCGACCTGCAATATCCACAGACAAGTCCTTTTTAACCACCACATTACCGGTCGAATTGGCACCGCCGTAAGAGGAGATACACATAAAGTCAATCTCACAGGGGGTCGTGATTTTGCGCACCATGTCCGAAAAGAAAATGACAACACCCTTTAACACACCCACAAATATCGGATCCTTACCGGCATATTCCTTCGATAACAGCTCCGCCATTTCTTGCACTTTTGCCTGGATTTGTGCCTCGCTGAGTAAAACCTCTTTTATATTTCTTTCCACTACGGTTTCCTCCCATATGTTTATTTACAGATATTCGATGTCAATTCTCACAGACCCGTCAGCGGAGATTCTATCCAAATTTCCGCCAAAGCCAACCACGCCCAAAACGCCTGCTTCATCTGCAAGAACGGAAATTGCATTTCTTTGGGAGGTAGGGATTTTTTCATCGATAAACAGCTTTTTTAGGCTCTTTGTCCCACCGGACAAGCGCAACGCATCACCGGTTTTTCTGGGTCGCACCACCATTTTTCCCTTGGGGGTAAACGCAAAGGAAGTGGTCGTACAAGCGGTGCTTACATTCTTACTGCAACGGATTCGCACACCCGGCAGATTGCAAACACCCGGACAGGTCAGCTCCTGCATTTGCACATCATCTGTCGGCACAAAAATCTCCAACGCATCGTAATTGCGTTGCATCGTGATGCCGTTGGAAAAGTGCGCCCTTGCAGACGGTTTTTGCGAAAACACCAACCGTTCCATAGCCGAAATATGCTCTGCTTCCGGCTCTTTTAATCCTGCATCCAGCAGAATTCGGTACAGCACACGACTACGGATTGCCGGTTGCATAAGGCGAAGTAATGACACTTGATTGGTCTTTTTTTCGCTTGCAAGGGCATTTAACGCCTGCTCATCCTGCCGTAGGCGTAACGCCATAGCAGACAGGTTTTGCGACAATTGGGGATTTTCCTGCTTTAGTAGTGGCATCACATGGTGGCGAAGCCGATTCCGCAGAAACGCATCGCCGGCATTGGAGCTGTCCTCTATGTGCGGAATATGATACGCTTCCAAAAATTCCAGCACCTCGGTACGGGTTACATTAAGCATCGGACGAATCAATCGCCCGTTTATCGGCGCAATTCCGCCCAGACCCTTCAAGCCTGTACCGCGAACCAAATGCATAAGAACGGTTTCCGCATTGTCATCGGCGGTATGGGCGGTGGCGATTTTTCCGTCAAGGCCCCGCAAAAAGGCATACCTTGCCTCCCGTGCCGATGCCTCCAATCCCTTTTTTCCGGCAATCACCTGCTCGGAGCCGGACACAAAGGCAATCCGATAATCCGCGCAAAAAGATTTCACAAACGCCTCGTCGCGATTGGATTCTTCTCCACGCAGGTGATGATTGAAATGGGCAACGCACAGGTCAAGTTGCAGTTTGTCCTTTAGCAGATACAGACCCCACAGCAACGCCATCGAATCCGCGCCGCCGGACACCGCACACACAATTTTCTCCCCGGCAAAGCCGTCCATAAAGGACTTGAGCTTATTCAGCATGCTTCCACTCCCGGTCGGTAAAGGTTTGGTATTGGGGTACCCATTGGAGCATCACCGTTCCCGTTTCACCGTGGCGGTTTTTCGAAACGATACACTCCGCAAGACCCTTATTGTCTTCGGAATCCTTATTGTAGTACTCATCACGATACAGAAACAGTACTTCATCGGCATCCTGCTCGATAGAGCCGGATTCACGCAAATCGGACATCATCGGGCGCTTGTCCGGACGGCTTTCCGGTCCACGCGAGAGCTGACTCAAGCAAATCACCGGCACATTCAGCTCCTTTGCCATAATCTTCAGCGAACGGGAAATATCACTGACCACATTCACACGATTATCGCCAC
>JAZNGK010000194.1:0-4707 GCA_045576395.1 Faecousia sp.
ATGCGATGTTTGAGGCAATTCACGGCTCTGCACCCAGAATGATTGAGCGCGGTATGGGCGATTACGCCAACCCTGCCAGCATCATCAAAGCAGGTGCGATGCTCTTGCGCCACATCGGTAAGACCGAGGCGGCACAGAAGCTGGAAAGGGCACTGGAAACCTGTCCCGTCGTTATCACCGGCAAGGCAGACGGACCGACCGCAATTGATTATACCGATGCATTGATTGCAATGCTGTAAGACAAAAGGCTTTCTTATTTTACAATGAGAAAGCCTTTTCTTGCATTATACCGTTTATTGTGGTATGATATAAATTATCAGTAGAAAGTGAGGTGTATCCTATGAATTACGGCAATCACAATGATATGTTTATCCCGTCCTTTGAAGAGGAATTCGCATTTGGTCTGGATACCGCTATTACCGGTGTTTTGAGTGCTTTTTTGGTTATCTATATGGGGATTTTATGTATCTCTTTTGCATTATCTGCGCTTAAGTATATCTTTGGAAGCTTAGGTCTGTATGCCATTGCAGACCGTCGCGGTATTCGCCATAGCTGGCTGGCTTGGCTTCCCGTGGGCAATATTTGGATATTGGGCAACATTTCCGACCAATACCAGTATGTGGTCAAGGGCAAGATTAAAAACCGTCGAAAGCTAATATTGGGTCTTGGAATTGCCTTGTTTGCCGGCTACTTCTTATGGTTGTTTGTGATGCTTTTCAATTTGGCTGCCGGAAAAGAGCTGCTGGCAACATTTCTTCTTATTTTTGGCGGTTTGGCAATTCTTGTAGTAACGATTTGGTTGGTAGTGTGTCAGTATATGGCATACTATGATTTGTTTCGGTCTTGTGAGCCCGACAATGCGGTTTTGTATTTGGTGTTGTCTATTGTGTTTCCTGTAACGCTGCCGTTCTTTGTGTTTGCCTGCCGGAAGAAGGATCTGGGTATGCCCCCTAGAAAACAACCTGTCCAGCAGGTAGTTATTCCCACGGTGGAGCCGATTGTAGAAACTACAACAGAGCCGGTTGCTGAGGGCTACGCCCAACCGGAAGAATTTGAAGACTAAAACAAAATGATAAAAGGCAACCCTATTGGGGTTGCCTTTTTGTTGTGAAAAATCGTTTGATACACAGTAGTACGAAAATGCCCAACAGGGGGAAAATGGCGGCAGACAGCATACCGACCTTCATAGCAATTTGCTCGGCAGACAGGGAGAATTGTTCACCCATTTGGATAGCCCAATTGCCCTGCGCGACCTTGTCCACTAAAATGCCCATACCTTGCGGCGCAACGGAAGCGCCGAAATCACCGCCGGCAGCCATTAGCGCATAGGCGGCAACACCGGGATTGGGGAATTTTTCTTCCATAAGAATCAGCGTACCCGGCCATAGCATAGAGGTACATATGCCGGTGCAGATACAGGCCAGCATGGCAACGGTCAGATTAGAAGACAGTCCTACCAACAAATAGCAAGCCAATGCGCTGACCATACCCAGCATTAACCAGCGGAAGATGTTCTTGCCGAATTTGGCATAAGCTGTTCGGGTGAGGGCGAGCAGGATTGCATATGAAACTAAGCCCAAGGTATCACCCACGATTTTTGGCACCTGTAATGTCCGTTCCATAAATACGGAAATCCAATTTGTCATGGTGTTTTCCGAGGCGCTTCCCAAAATAATACACAGCGCACACAATATTAGACCTGTGCGTTTGCGTGTGGCGGATTGCTTGGAAGCGCTTTGATTCATGGTGATTTCCGGCAGGGGAGAGGTGCGGAACAAAGCAAAGGTTATCAGTGGAGGTAATGCCCAAAACAGTGTCAAATACATCCAATTTTCCGTACCGAATATCCACAGAAACAATGTGCTGATAACCGCCACAGCGGCAATTCCATAGCCATACAGAGAGTGAAGCACGCTCATATCGCGCTCCGGATTATCAGATGGCAGGGCGGCAACCGTGGGGCTTATAAGCACCTCGCAAAGACCGGCCGCCAGAGAAAAGATAAAGGTGCCGAGTAATAAGCCAATATAAGTATAGTCCGGAAACAGGGTGGGTACCAAGGCGTAGATAATAAGACCGAGCGCGGTCAGTAGTGGCATCGTGCGAATGGTCTTGTGAATGTGAAAATACCGCGAGAAAAAGGTAAATATCAAATCCACAGCCAGCTGGGTGCAGAAATTCACCAAGACCAATGTGCCAAGCAGGGTATAGCTGATGCCGTATATCTGCCGAAAGGTTACGAACAGCATGGGAGGCAGAATAAATACAGATGCCAATGCCGGATAGGTGAAGAAACAGGTAAATCGCGTTCGCTTAAAGCTTGCAATATTCATAGGTATATGTTCCTTATGCGTTGCTTATTTGCCAAACAAAGGGCGCGCAACCTTTTTATATAGCAGTAGAGTCAGTGCAGAAATTACAACACCTTTAATCAGATTAAGCGGTGCCACCGCTAACAGCACAAAGCTCTGCAAAGAGCGAATATTACCGTTGATTTTTCCGCCCATCTGCACAATGGTTTCCAACGGAAGACCGAACAGCTGGGAGAACTTCGGAAGCAGGTAAACCGCATTAAATGCACTTCCGAAAACGGTCAGTACGACAGTTCCCACCGCCAAACCCCATAGGGCGCTTGCGCGGCTTTTCTTGGTGTGGTAGACGATGACTGCCGGCAGCACCAAACTGCAACCCACCGCAAAATTGGCAAAATCCCCGACAAAAGCGGTGCTTGTACCCTTCAATAACAGCTTTAGCAGGATTTTAACCGCCTCGCAAGCCACAGCCGCAGAGGGTCCCAAATAGAAACCGCACAGCATAACCGGCAACTCCGAAAAGTCCAGCTTATAAAATTCCGGCGCCAAAAAGGGAAGCGGAAAGTCCAGCATATGCAGAACAGAGGCAATCGCGGAGCAAATTGCAATGATACATAACCGCCTTGCTTTGGAGGTTTTTCGCGTGGCAGGCAAAAAATGCTCTGCAATATGTGCGGCCAACGCAAGCCCTGCGACGATTGCGGCACAGCATCCGATAAACAGAAGATTCTCCTGTACCTGTTGCCAAAATTTCAACATACTACCACCTCAAGCATAAAAAATGGCCCTAGGCATAGATACACCTAGGGCATAAAAACAAAGAAAACATCTTCTTCCATCCAGACTGTACTGTCGGTATCGGAATTACACCGATTCAGCCAAAAGGCTCGCGGACTGTTACCGCCGGTCGGGAATTGCACCCTGCCCTGAAGATTCTCTATCAAATTGTCGTTAGCATAGCATATTTTCCTTTGCTTGTCAAGGCGGTGATTGTGTGTTAAAATGAATGTATCATTCCTGTGGCGACAGATTTTCTTCCGGCTTGGAAGAAGGTGTTTGGCTTGCCTTTGTGAGTGCCTGCATTGTGCCGTTGGCGGCAGTATTGGTGATATCACCGCCGATAATGCGGTCTTTATAAACCAGCAGTGTGGCGTACACCGGCTCGGTGGCACCGGGGAAGTTATTTATCTTGTAAACATAACGCATCACTGTTTTTCCGGCGTATTCGGTTAGGTCATAGCCGGCGCTTTTTTGCAATGCATTGTAGCGGCTGAAGACCTCGTTTTGTTCCTGCGGAATTCGCACTTGTCCGGATTCTACGGGTGAGGTGCTGACCTCCCAACCCAAATCCTTTAGAAATTGCACTCTGCCATCATTTCCTGCGACTGACGGGGCGGCAGTCGGCGTAGAGGATTTTCCCCCACCCAACAGCAGAACCAGCGCGATGATGACACCTGCCACAGCGGCAAGTGCCGCGATGATTTTTTTGATATCGACCTTAGCGGCCATTACCATCATAATAAATCCCTCCTGTTCCAGATTCACATTACAGCGTATTCATAGCACAGGGGCGGTAGAACGGAGAAATATGGAACGATTGGACAAATTCCTTTGCGAGTGCGGTGTGGGCACACGCAGTCAAGTGAAATTGCTGATAAAAACCGGTGTTGTTGCGGTCGATGGCAAGACAGAACGCGACGGCAGTCGGAAGCTTGACCCTGATATGCAGACAATAACGCTTAATGGCACGGTGTTAACCCGTCGGGGCAGGGTGGTGCTTATGCTCAATAAGCCGGCAGGCTATGTAACTGCGACGGAGGACAAAACGGAAAGAACCGTTATGGAGCTTTTGCCGGAGGCGTATCATCATTTAGATTTGAAGCCTGTGGGTCGGCTGGACAAAGCCACCGAGGGCTTGCTGTTGTTTACAAACGACGGGGACTTACTGCACCGCTTGATTTCTCCGAAAAAGGAAGTGCCCAAGCGGTACTATGCCCGTCATGTAGGTACGGCAACGGATGCGGATGTAGCGGCTTTTGCAGAGGGCTTGGTCTTGGCGGATGGCACAAAATGCCTGCCTGCCATCTTGGAGCCTATCGGCCCGCAGGAAAGCTATGTAACCGTCTGTGAGGGGAAGTATCATCAGGTGCGACGGATGCTGGCATCTCGCGATATGCCGGTTACCTATTTACAGCGCCAACAGGAGGGCGGTCTTAAATTGGATGCGCTCCCGAACGGACAGGTACGGGAGCTGACGGAGGCAGAGATTATGGCGCTTTTGTGAAACAGCAAAATGACGAAAGCCGAACAGGTTTCCGACACGCAAATCCTACATTTAAGTGGGTAAAACCGCTTTTTATAGGTATAATACCTAAAAAATTCAACGGATTTTGCA
>JAZNGK010000195.1:0-9661 GCA_045576395.1 Faecousia sp.
CTGCTGCGGTGTTGGGGGAAGCCTTTTCTTCCAAAGATAGATTGGTTACATCGTCGACGATGCCCAAGGTAAATTCGTTCTTGGGTGCGTCCTTTGCAAGCTCCTCAAATACTGCAAATACAGATGCAGGGTGGGTATCCTTAGAGCCAAGACCGTAACGACCACCGATAACACTGATGTTGTGCCGACCTGCCTTTGCAAGTGCCATTACGACATCCTGGTACAAAGGCTCGCCTTGAGAGCCGGGCTCCTTGGTGCGGTCCAAAACAGCAATCTTTTGAACGGTTGCAGGAATTACAGACAGCAGGTGAGCAGAGCTCCAAGGACGGAACAAACGCACCTTTACAAGACCTACCTTTTCACCATGGGCGTTTAAGTAGTCGATTACTTCTTCTGCAACATCACAGAAAGAACCCATACAGACGATGATGCGGTCAGCATCAGCGGCACCGTAGTAGTTAAACAGCCGATAATCGGTACCGAGCTTCTCATTTACCTTAGTCATGTACTTTTCAACCACAGCAGGAAGTGCGTTGTAGTACTTGTTGCAGGCCTCGCGATGCTGGAAGAAAATGTCATCATTTTCGTGAGAACCGCGCATAGCAGGACGCTCGGGATTCAAAGAGTGCTTACGGAATGCGTCAACCGCTTCCATATTGGTCATTTCCTTTAGATCCTCATAGTCCCAAATCGCAACCTTTTGGATTTCGTGGGAGGTGCGGAAACCGTCAAAGAAGTTAATAAAGGGAACACGACCCTCAATGCTTGCCAAATGCGCAACAGCAGACAGGTCCATAACTTCTTGCACATTAGATTCTGCCAGCATGGCAAAACCGGTCTGACGGCAGGCATACACATCGGAATGGTCGCCAAAGATGTTTAGTGCCTGTGCGGAAACGGTACGGGCAGAAACATGGAAAACAGAGGGAAGAAGCTCGCCTGCGATTTTATACATATTGGGAATCATCAACAGCAAACCTTGAGAAGCGGTATAGGTGGTGGTCAATGCACCTGCGGCCAAGGAGCCGTGAACAGTACCGGCGGCGCCGGCTTCGGATTCCATCTCAACGACCTTAACGGTGTCGCCAAAAATGTTTTTACGACCTGCAGCAGACCATTGGTCAACATAGTCGGCCATGGGGCTGGAGGGCGTGATAGGATAAATGCCAGCAACCTCAGTAAAGGCATAGCTGACATGGGCGGCAGCAGTATTGCCGTCCATTGTTTTGAATTTTCTTGCCAATTGAATTGCCTCCTAAAAATAATCAATCTTTAACCCACATATCATAACATCTTTCCTTTGCTTTGTAAAGTGTTTCAACTCGTTATTCTGCGTAAAAAATGAAAATAATTTGATTTTTATGCCGACATTTGGGAATAAGATGTGAAAAAAGAATTGAGTTTTTTCAAATAATGGGGTATGATGTAAAAAAGTGAGTAAAAAGGGGGTTTTGCTTTGATTTGCAGTGTCAATACAATGGGCGTTAACGGCATACAGGGCAATCCGATTTCTGTTGAGTGCTATATATCCAACGGTTTGCCGGGGTTTGATATTGTAGGACTGCCGGATGCCGCAGTAAAAGAGGCGCGTGAGCGTGTCCGTGCCGCGGTAAAAACCAGCGGTATGAAGTTTCCCAATAGCAGAATTACTGTAAATTTAGCACCCGCAAACCTAAAAAAGGCCGGAACACATTATGATTTGCCGATTTTGTTAAGCATTATGGCGGCAAGCGGTATGGTCAAACGGCCGAAATCCAAAAGCGCGTTCCTTGGTGAAGTGAGCTTAGATGGGCAAATTCGTCCCATTTCCGGTGTGCTACCGATGGCAATTGCAGGAAAACGCGCAGGATTCGAAACTATCTATGTACCATACGAGAATGCACCGGAAGCAACGCTTGCAAGAGGACCTGCTATTATTCCTGTGCGTACAGTTCGGGAATTGGCAGATGCCCTAAACAGCGATACAGAGCTCGCCGAAGAACCTATTTGGGTTCCTGAAAAGCGAGAAGATATCGTTCTTGATTTCAAGGATGTACTCGGTCAAGAGAATGTAAAGCGCGCGATGGAGGTTGCGGCCGCAGGAAGCCATAATATCCTGCTCGTTGGACCTCCCGGCTCGGGTAAGAGTATGCTAAGTAAGCGCCTGCCATCTATTTTGCCGGATATGACTTGGGAGGAATCTTTAGAGGTTACGCAAATTTATTCCGTAATGGGTATGCTTTCTTCTAAATCGCCGTTGGTTATGCACAGACCGTTCCGCAGTCCGCATCATACGATATCCAATGCCGGTCTTGCCGGTGGCGGTACGAATCCAAAACCGGGTGAAATCTCATTAGCCCATAAAGGTGTCTTGTTTTTGGACGAATTGCCCGAGTTTCACAAGGATACCCTGGATATGATGCGTCAGCCGTTGGAAGATGGGCAGGTAACCATTTCCCGCGTTTCCGGCACCGTTACATATCCTGCGGAGTTTATGCTGGTCTGTGCGATGAATCCGTGTAAATGCGGTTGGTATGGCGACCCGTCCGGAAGGTGCACTTGTAGTGAACATGCGGTCAATGCGTATCGCAGTCGCATTTCCGGCCCGCTTCTTGATAGAATTGATATTATTATGGAAGTGCCGGCTGTAAATTTTGAGGATTTGCGTCGTCGTAAAGAGGCAGAGCCTTCCTTGGCAATCAAAGAACGGGTAAACAAGGCAAGAAGCCGTCAGCACAAGCGTTTTGGCGATTTCAGCGGTATGTGTAACGCCACAATGGGTCCGGAGGAATTGCGGGCATACTGTAAGTTGGATGAGGAAAGTGAAATGCTTATGCACCAAGCGTTCGATGCCTTTGGCCTGACCGCGCGGAGCTATGACCGCATTTTGAAGGTAGCAAGAACGATAGCAGACCTAGAGGGTGAAACGCAAATTTCAACAGAACATATAGCAGAAGCCATTCAATATCGCACAGTCGAATTATAAAGTGAGGAATACAGCTTGAAAGAAATATTTTTGTTAAAATTAGGTGAAATTGTTCTAAAAGGTGCCAATAAACGGCAATTTGAGGATAAATTACGGCAAAATGTTCGTCGTCGTATGAAAGCCTATGGTAACTTCGATGTCTATTTGATGCAGTCTACCGTATATGTTGAGCCTATGGACGAAATGGCAGATATAGACGGTGCGTGGGATGCTTGCCATACTATTTTTGGCTTGGTGAGCCTGTGTCGCTGTCGTGCCTGCGAGAAGGATATTGATAAAATCTATGATACGGTCGAGGCATATTTGGGCGATGATTTGGATTCTGCTACCTCTTTTAAGGTGGAGTCAAAGCGCTCGGATAAGCGTTTTTCTATGACATCTATTGAAATTTCCCGGGAAATCGGTGGCAGATTGGCGGAAGCGCACCCTAACTGCAAGGTGGATGTGCATAAGCCCGCCTACACTGTTTATGTGGAAGTTCGGGATTTGGCAGCCTATGTGCACGGACCTGCTGAGCCGGGTGCCGGTGGCTTGCCGACAGGCGTGGGCGGTAGAGCGATGTGCCTGCTAAGCGGAGGTATTGATTCTCCCGTTGCGGCATATATGATTGCAAAGCGCGGTGTAGAGGTGGAGTGCGTCCACTTTTTCTCCTATCCGTACACCTCACAGCTGGCAAAGGATAAGGTAATGGAATTGTCGCGCTTGGTAACCAAGTATTGCGGCAGAATGACAGTCAATATCGTAGGCTTTACCCAAATACAAGAGGCGATTCGCGATAACTGCCCTGAGGAGTTCTTTACGCTGATAATGCGCCGTTTTATGATGGAAATATCCCAACGAATTGCGTTGCAGGACGGCTGTGGCGCGTTGATTACCGGTGAGAATTTGGGTCAGGTTGCGAGCCAAACCATGCAGGCTATGCAGGTAACCGGTGCGGTTGTGGATATTCCTGTATTTATGCCGCTTATTGGCATGGACAAGGAAGAAATCATAACGATTGCCCGTAAGATAGGCACAATGGACACTTCGGTTTTGCCTTACGAGGATTGCTGTACCGTATTTACACCCAGGCATCCCAAGACCAAGCCGACCATCGGTCAGCTTGTAAATGCGGAGAAGAAGCTGGATAGGGAAGCGCTGATTCAGCAGGCTTTGGCAACGGTTGAAAAGATTGCGGTGAAGTATGATGACGAGCCTTTCTTGTGATGTATTAAAAGCACTTGCCGGAAAAACACTGTCAACAGCAGAAAGCTGTACCGGTGGAGGTGTCGGCACAGCGTTAACAGCGATTGCCGGCAGCTCCGAGGTGTATAAAGGCGGTGTAATTTCTTATACCGATTGGGTAAAAGAAACGGTTTTAGGCGTAGATAGTCAAGTGCTTTGCAAGCGCGGTGCCGTTTCTTCCGAGGTTGCACAGGCGATGGCAACAGGCGTTCGCAGACTGTTGCAGACGGATATTGCCATATCGGTAACCGGTCTTGCAGGTCCGGGCAGTGATGCGTTTGGAAACCCTGTGGGAACGGTGTATATTGGCTATTGTGATTGCAACAAGACTTATGCAAAGGTATACCACTTTTCGGGTAATCGGGAATCTGTTCGCACCCAAGCCATTCAGACTGCATTAGAAATGATATTGCAAGAGAACACGAAAAAACCTCTGGCTTAGCCAGAGGTTTTTTCTTATAGATTCAGTTTCAGGTCGCCATCTTTAATCCAGCTCCATTTGCGAAGAATCTCGCAGAAAACCAGGCTGAGAACAGCAGGAAGAACAAAGCAAATTAGCACCAAAGCAATCCAGTCCATAGCGGTAATAGCATCTTTTACACCGGCAGCCACATCATTGACCCAGCCCGTGTATACACCAATTTGACCGACTAAACCGCATGTGCCCATACCGGAAGATACCGACGCTCCGTTCATTTCAAATTTGAATAGGCACGTTGCCAAAGGACCTGTGATAGCAGATGCAATCACAGGAGGAATCCAACAGCGCGGATTTTTGACCAGATTCGGCATTTGCAACATACTTGTACCAATGCCCTGCGCCACCAAACCGCCCCAACGATTTTCCTTGAAGCTCATCACGGCAAAGCCGACCATATGGGCACAGCAACCGGCAACTGCGGCACCACCGGCAAGACCGGTTAGACCAAAAGCAGCGCAAATTGCAGCAGAGCTGATGGGAAGGGTGAGGGCAATTCCGATGATAACAGAAACCAAAATGCCCATAAAGAACGGTTGCAGCTCTGTTGCCCACATTACAGCCGTACCAACTGCCTTAGCGGCAGTGCCAATAGGTGCGGCAATTAGGCAGGAAAGACCAACACCTATAAGTATGGTAACAATCGGCGTTACCAAAATATCGACCTTTGTCTCCTTGGAAACCAATTTGCCACATTCCGATGCGATGATTGCTACAAAATAAACCGCCAACGGACCACCTGCACCGCCCATGGCGTTAGAGGCAAAACCTACAGGAATCAGCGAAAACAGCACTAACTGCGGGCAGTTCAGCGCAAAACCGATTGCCACAGCGATGCCGGGACCGACCATCGCAGAGGCTAGTCCACCTACCGTATAGGGTGTTTCGTTGATTGTAACAATTGCCTTGGTTAAGAAAGCAATACCAAACTGCTGACCGATTGTGTTCAGAATCGTGCCCACTAACAATGTGCAGAATAACCCTTGTGCCATAGCGCCAAGCGCATCAACACCGTAACGCTTGCCGGAAAAAATAATATTTTTCCGCTGTAAGAACGCCTTGAATTTACTCATTTTCTCTCTCTCTCTCTTTCCTCTTTGCTTATAGCTTTGCGTAGGTCTTATCCAAAAAACGCTGCGCTGCAACAATATAGCGTTTATGCGTACCCTCGCCGATTTTGCCTGCTTCGTCATAGGCTGTAACGGAAAAGGTGATTGCATTGCCGTCTACCGCTGTAACCGTAGCCTCCGCGCGCACCTCCATACCGACCGGTGTTGCAGACAGGTGCGCAATATTCACTTCAATACCGACAGAGGTTTTACCCTCTTCAATTGCAGGTGCGATTGCCTCGCAAGCGGCGCATTCCATAAGTGCGACCATACAAGGCGTTGCGTACACCAGCAAGGCGCCAGAAGCGATTTCAGATGCGGTGTCCTGCCGTTCTACTACTGTGGATGCGGTGCCTGTCATACCGACTGTAATTTCCATAAAAATTACCTCCATTCTTTTTTTCACTAATATAGTCCAAATGTGTTGCTGTGTCAAGGAAAAATGATAACGAAAGGACTTGCAATTTGTAGATAATTCACCTATAATGAATCCAATATTACACAAAGAGGTGCTGGATATGGCAACACAGGATAAGTTGAACCTGACAATGCTCTGTGATTTTTATGAGCTGACGATGGGTAACGGCTATTTTGAAAAGGGATATAAGGACAGAATTTGCTATTTTGATGTGTTTTTCCGTCAATGTCCCGACAATGGCGGTTTTGCAATTGCGGCCGGTTTGGAGCAGATTATCGACTATATTCAAAATCTGCACTTTACGGAAGCGGATATTGCATATTTGCGTGGGCGAAATCTGTTTAGCGAGGATTTCTTGGCGTATTTAGCCGATTTTCGATTTACCGGTGATATTTGGGCGGTGCCGGAAGGTACACCCATTTTTCCCAAAGAGCCGATTATGACCATACGGGCACCTGCGATTGAAGCGCAGCTTATGGAAACCTTTATTTTGCTGTCTGTCAATCACCAGAGCCTGATTGCAACGAAGGCAAACCGCGTGGTTCGTGCGGCACAGGGGAGAACGGTTTTGGAATTCGGTTCTCGTCGCGCCCAAGGTGCAGATGCGGCAATTTTGGGCGCAAGGGCGGCTTATATCGGTGGCTGTAACGGCACAGCCTGTACCATTTCCGACCAATTATACGGTGTGTTTGCAGGCGGTACGATGGCGCACGCATGGGTGCAAATGTTTGATACAGAATACGAGGCGTTCAAGTCTTACTGTCAAATGTACCCCAATAATGCAACCTTGTTGGTAGACACATATAACACCTTAAAGTCCGGTGTGCCCAACGCAATCAAAGCCTTTAACGAGGTATTAAAGCCAATGGGTATCACCAAATGCGGCATTCGTTTGGATTCCGGTGATATGGCATACCTAAGCCGTAAGGCAAGAAAAATGCTTGACGATGCGGGTTGGACGGAATGTAAGATTTCTGTTTCCAATTCCTTGGATGAGTATATCATTGAGGATTTACTCCACCA
This sequence comes from Faecousia sp., assembly GCA_045576395.1. GTDB lineage: Bacteria > Bacillota > Clostridia > Oscillospirales > Oscillospiraceae > Faecousia. The sequence goes on from JAZNGK010000195.1 coordinate 7,218, forward strand.
AGGCGCACAGATTGATATGTTCGGCGTGGGCGAACGGCTGATTACGGCAAAATCCGAGCCTGTTTTTGGCGGTGTGTATAAATTGGCTGCTATTGAAGAAGCCGACGGCACGATTACGCCAAAAATCAAAATTTCCGAAAACACCGGTAAGATTACAAATCCTCACTATAAAAAGCTGTACCGCTTTTACGGAAATGATACAGGTAAGGCAATTGCGGATTACCTGTGTGTCTACGACGAAACGGTTGATGACAGTAAGGATTTGGAAATCTTTGACCCCGAGGCCACTTGGAAGACCAAGACGGTTTACGATTTTACCGCCAAGGAGCTGCTTGTTCCCATCTTTAAGGATGGTAAACTTGTCTATAATTGCCCGCCCATTGACCAGGTGCGCAGCTACTGCTTAGAACAAGTGGACAAGCTTTGGGACGAGGTCAAGCGCTTTGACAATCCCCATAGCTACTATGTGGATTTGTCTCAGAAGCTCTGGGATATCAAATATAGACTGCTGAAGGAAAAGAGCGAAGCAAAATAACTGTGTACCATTGAAAGAAAAAGATAAAGTGCTTTGAGAAATTCTCAAAGCACTTTTTTGATACACATTAAAGTTCTTCGCTGACTGCCAACAGGAGAATACCCATGATGACAACAGTGATAAAAGCGTAAGTCTTCCATGAAAGCTTTTCTTTTAAGAAAATTCGGGAAAGCAGTAGGGACACTACACAGACAGAGGAGAGGATGGGCGCGGCAACTGCATCCACAGCGCCCAAAGCATAGACATAAGTAAACTGACCGGCGGTTTCAAACACTGCGGCCAAAACCTTGTCCTTGTTCTGAGAAACAGGGCCAAATTTGACACCTTTTGCTTTCATAAAAATGAACAGGCCTAGGGCAAAAGCGGCAAAGGTCAGCTCGTAGCTGGTATTAGCGACGGCTTCAATGGTCTCTTCAGTTACGTCAACAAAAGGCGCGTTTGCGATATCTTCCACCAGGAAAAAAGCATCGTCAAAGAATGTGCCAAAGGCATCCAGAAGCGCATACACAAAGGGCATGCAGAAGGCGACGACGGCGAGCTTTTTGCCGTAGGTCTTTTTTCTTTTGGTTTCGCCGTGGTTCTCTAAATAACTGACACCCACAACGCCAACTGCGATTACGCAAACAGCAAGCCAGGTGAGCCAGTGAAATTCATCGCCCATAAACAGGGCAAACAGGAGAACGCAAATGACACCTGCTGTGTTCTCAATGGGGTCGGAAATGGATTCCTCAAGGAACCGCATTCCAAAATAGGAAAATGCCATGGAGATGATGTAAAACAGAGAAACAGGCAGGTAGATCAGTATGTTAATGGGGTTGTAGCTGATATCCTGTGTCAGTAGAGTGAAGATGGCGTGGGCACCCATAACCACACCGACCCATACACAGATCTTCAGATGGGAATACTTTTCATTAGGCTGTGCGCCCTTTTTGTAGAAAAGCTCTGCGGTGCCCCACAAAAGAGCGGTACCAATTGCGAAGATCAACCACTTGAATTCGATAATTTTAGCCAGAATAATTTGGAAATCCATACATTTACACCTCTCGTTTTAATTCTATATTTTTACCAGTCCTGCATCTACCATTTTTTGCAGGCTCATTAAAATACCCAGCTTTGCATGGTACCAAGTAAGTCCACCTTGAAAATATACCGCATAAGGCGGACGAATGGGCCCGTCAGCAGAGAGTTCAATGGACGAGCCTTGCACAAAGGCGCCGGCTGCCATAATGACCTTATCGTTGTAGCCGGGCATATCCCAAGGTAGAGGCGTGGCATAGGAATCCACAGGTGCCGCGGCTTGGATACCTTTACAAAAGGCAATCATACCTTCCTCACTACCCAGTTCCACCGCTTGAATGATGTCATGGCGGCTTTCTGTAGCGTTGGGAACGCATTTGAAACCCAAGGGCTCATAGAGATTTGCGGCAAAAATCGCGCCCTTTTCCGCACCTGCCACGACAGTAGGTGCAAGGAAAAAGCCTTGATAGAGCGCTGGCATAAGCCCTAAGTTTGCACCGACTTCTTGGCCCAATCCCGGTGCAGACAGTCGATAGGCGCAGCGCTTTACGCAAGCATTTGTACCGCAAATATAGCCACCGATAGGTGCAAGACCGCCACCGGGATTTTTAATCAGGCTACCGACTACCATATCTGCACCCACATCGGACGGCTCAATCGTTTCCACAAATTCACCGTAGCAGTTATCTACCATACAGATAACATCCTGTTTAACGGACTTGATAAAGGCAATCAAATCACCAATCTGTGCAACAGAAAAGCTTGGACGGGTTGCATAGCCTTTTGAGCGTTGAATGGTAACCATCTTGGTCTTCTCATTGATGGCTTTTCGAATATTTTCATAATCAAAACTACCATCAGGAAGCAAATCCACTTGGTTATAGGTAACACC
>JAZNGK010000196.1:0-2206 GCA_045576395.1 Faecousia sp.
GGTTATGGCTATGTCCCGTGTGATGCGCGAAAAGGATTATCATTGTTTGGTTTCGTCCTACGGCGCGAATCACGGCTTGGAACGGGACAATTTTAAATTTATGCTAAACTGCGGCATCGACGGTCTGATATACGCGCCGGAAGACCTCTCCGCCGAGGAGTTCAACGAGCTGACCGCGCACCGCGGTATTCCCATCGTGCAGATTGACCGCATCATTCAAGGTGTCGATATTGATGCGGTATTGGTTGACAATGCAGACATCGTATACCAAGCGGTCAACAAGCTGCTCGACAAAGGACATACGCGCGTTGCCATCATCACCGGCCCCAAATCCGTGTTCACCGCAAAAGAACGCATGGTCGGTTACCTGCGGGCGCTGTCCGACAGCGGTATTCTTTACGACGATAATTTGGTAATCAGCGGCGAAAATAATTTTGCCACCGGCTATCGTAGCTGCAAAAAGCTTCTCAGCCAAAAGGAGCCTCCCACCGCGATATTTACTACCAATTATGATATTACCTTGGGCTTTATTACTGCCGCCAGAGAACGCGGCCTGCAAATCCCCACCGATGTGGACATCTTCGGCTTTGACAGTGTGGAAACCTGTTCTATGATGAATCCGCCCTTGCCGGTGGTGCAACAGCCGGACCGCCTTATCGGTAAGACCGCGGCAAACTACCTGCTCGACAGAATGGCAGGCTACGACGGCGAGGCCCGTATTGCACGGCTGAAATGCCGCATCACACCGGAATAACCGGAAAATTACATTGTATAAAACGCATACGCGTATTTATAGATATTTGTTTTAGGAGGATATAACTATGGCAAGCAATAGATATGTAGGCGATTATCCCGTAATCGGTATTCGTCCTATTGTTGACGGTCGTCGCGGACCTATGATGCTCCGCGAGAGTTTAGAGCCCATCGTTTGGGCTATGGCAAATGCCGCAAAGAAGCTGTTTGAGGAGAACCTGTTCTACTCCAACGGCGAGCCTGTAAAGGTCGTTATGGCCGACACCTGCATCGGACGCGTACCCGAGGCAGCTGCCTGCGCCAACAAGTTTAAGAAGGAAGGCGTTTCCATCACCCTGTCCGTTACCCCCTGCTGGTGCTACGGCTCCGAAACCATGGATATGGACCCCACTACCATCAAGGGCGTTTGGGGCTTTAACGGCACCGAGCGTCCGGGCGCTGTGTACTTAGCCGCCGTTTTGGCAGGTCATGCGCAGAAGGGTCTGCCTGCATTCGGCATCTACGGCCACGAGGTACAGGACCGCGACCAAATTTCCGAGGTTCCCGAGGATGTGAAAGAAAAGCTGCTGCGTTTCGGTCGCGCCGCTGTGGCCGTTGCTACCATGCGTGGTAAGAGCTACCTGCAAATCGGCTCTCAATGTATGGGTATTGCCGGCTCTATTATGGACCAGGACTTTATGGAATCCTATTTGGGTATGCGTGTCGAATCCGTCGACGAGGTAGAAATTCTGCGTCGAATGGAAGAGGGCATCTACAACGAAGAAGAATTCCAAAAGGCATTGGCTTGGACCAAGGAGCACTGCAAAGAGGGTCGGGACGACAACCCCGAATCCGTCAACTTCTTGGGTGAGGAGCGTCGCATTAAGTTCACCCCCGAGGAAAAGGAAAAGCAGTGGGAATTCACCGTTAAGATGTACTGCATCATCAAGGATTTGATGACAGGCAACCAAAATCTGCCCGACCAATTCGAAGAAGAAAAGGTTGGCCACAACGCAATTGCCGGTGGCTTCCAGGGTCAGCGTCAATGGACCGACCATTGGCCCAACTGCGACTACCCCGAGGCTCTGCTCTCTTCTACCTTCGACTACGAGGGTGCGCGTGAGCCGTACACCCTGGCGACCGAAAACGATGTGCTCAACGGCTTGGGTATGCTGTTTATGCGACTGCTGACCCACCGCGCGCAGATTTTTGCCGATGTGCGTACCTATTGGTCCGGTGATGCGACCAAACGCGTTACCGGCTACAAGCTCAAGGGTAAGGCAAAGGAGTCCGACGGTCTGATTCACCTGCTCAACTCCGGCGCCGCTTGCTTGGATGCTTGCGGTGAATGTACCGACGAGAATGGCAACGCCATCATGAAGAAATGGTGGGAGGTTACCGACGAAGATATCAAGAAGATGACCGACGCGACCGTATGGTGCGAGGCCGGCTTCGACAACTTCCGCGGCGGCGG
>JAZNGK010000197.1:0-3830 GCA_045576395.1 Faecousia sp.
ATATCGTTTCCCCCGGTCAGTATGTATATGCCGGACAGGTGATTGGCTATTGCGGTTCTACCGGTACTTCTACCGGTGCACACCTGCATTTCGGTGTCTATTACAACGGTTCAGCGGTAAACCCTGCAAATTACATCAATATCTCTTAGGAGTGGTAATATCATGAACTTAATCCCCGGCTGGCATAAGCATGTGCCCAATTGGCGAGAACTGATTCACAAGAGCCTACCGTATCTTATGGTAGCGATATTTGTATCGGCAACCACCTTTGCCGTATTGGGTATGCAGGAAACAAAGCAGGAGCATGAATTGCTGGAAGAGACCAGAATCGCTCTGCAGACCAATCAACAGGAATTGGAAGATGCCCTGTCGGAAACGGAAAAGCTGAAAAACCAGCTGGAAACTATAAGCAGTGATATACAGGCTCTTTTGGATAAGGCGCAGCTTGAAGAAAATGCGGTAACCGATAAGATTACCGAGTTGCAAACCGCCTATGAAACGGTGGAAGAACGCGAGCAACAGCGTTGGGTTCTCCCCATTCGATACCTAAATTGCAGTAGCTATTACGGCAATCGCGACCATCCCGTAGAGGGTGAGGCAAAATTCCACGCAGGCCTTGATTTGGCGGCGCCGGAAGGCACACCAATCGTGGCCAGCCGTAGCGGAACGATTGAACAGACGGGCTTTGACGAGTATAACGGCAATTTCGTGAAAATAAATCATTTAGATGGGTATACTTCCTGTTATCTGCATATGAGTAAGTATATTGTGGAGGAGGGTCAGTTTGTGCTTGCCGGCCAGATTATTGGCTACTGTGGAAACACGGGTGTATCTACCGGCGCGCATTTGCACTTTGGTATTCAAAAAGACGGCAATCCCGTAAACCCTGCCAAATATATTGATTTGTATTGAGAATATTATCCCACAGCTCTTTTTTGAGCTGTGGGAACTTTCCTTATTTTTGAGGTGATATTATGAAGGAACATCTAAATTGGAGACGCATTCTTTGCAGGAGTCTGTCTTACCTGATGGTGGCGGTGATTGCATCGGTCGTTACGCTGGCGCTGTGGGGAGAAGAATATTCCAAGCTGACCCAGCTGAAAGACATCATCCATCGAGAATTCATCGGCCAAGCGGATATGTCAAAGGCAGAGGACGCTGCCGCAGATGCAATGGTGCAGGCATTGGGCGACCGCTGGAGCTACTATATCTCTGCAGAGGATTATGCCGAACACCTTGAAAATAAGAACAATGCCTATGTGGGCATCGGCATTACCATCGTTACCCGAGAGGACGGCACAGGCTTTGACATCGTAGAGGTAGCCCCAGGTGGCTCTGCGCAAGAGGCAGGCGTGTTACCCGGTGATGTTTTGACAGAGGTCGAGGGGCAGCCCGTTTCGGAGCAGACTTCCGATGCAATCAAGGCAACCATTCGCGGCAAAGCCGGCACACAGGTGTCGATAGCTGTCCTTCGGAACGAAGAAAAAATCCCCTTCACCTTGGAACGACGGGAGATAAAGGTCGCGGTTGCAACAGGAGAATTGCTCAATGAAAGTATTGGCTTGATTCGGATTACGAATTTCAATGCCAACTGCGCTAAGGAAACCATTAGCTTGGTAAAAAGCTTGCAGGAACAAGGTGCCGACAAGCTGATTTTTGATGTGCGGAACAATCCGGGCGGGTATGTCAATGAGATGATTCAAGTGCTGGATTATCTGTTGCCGGAGGGTGTGCTGTATCGGGATTTGGATAACAAAGGCCAAGAGGGAGAATGGGTTTCCGATGCCGATTGCGTGGAATTGCCGATGGCAGTATTGGTAAACGGCAACAGCTATTCTGCCGCAGAATTCTTTGCCGCGGCATTAAGTGAATTTGAATGGGCGACTGTGGTAGGGGAGAAAACCACCGGCAAGGGACACTACCAAAACACCATAAAGCTGTCGGACGGCTCGGCTGTAAACCTGTCTACCGGCAAGTACTTCACCCCCAATGGCGTAAACCTAACGGAAGCAGGCGGTTTGATACCGGATGTGGTGGTAGAGGTGGATAAGGAAACTGCCGCGCAGATTTATTCGCAGGTAATTTCCGCAGAGGAAGACCCTCAAATGCAGGCGGCTGTTCAATCTGTAACAAATATTCAGTAAATCCCGTAAAAAATCTTGACTTAAGTGGGTTTTTTCTCTATAATGTTTTAAGCTATGGAAAGTTTTGCGTAAGAAAGGATTTGTATGTATGGCTAAGGAATTTAAGATTACCGCCCTGCGTCTTGCAGAGTTAGAGAAGGAATTAAATTATTTGAAAACCACGCGTGAGCGTGAAATTGCCGCCATGATTGCAGAGGCGCGTTCCTATGGCGACTTGTCGGAGAACTCCGAGTACGATGTTGCCAAGAATGAGCAGACAAAGCTCTATGCGCGGATTGCAGAGATTGAGAACGTGCTGTCCCACGCGGTGATTATCGAGGACGAGAACGAGGCATCCGGCCTTGTCGGCTTGGGATGTAAGGTAACCGTGGAAAACGAGAAGGGTCAAAAGACTTCCTATCAAATTACCGGCTCGCAGGAAGCGAACCCCATGGAGTTTAAGCTGTCCGACGATTCTCCGTTCGGTCGCGCCGTTATAGGCAAGGCCATTGGCGATACCTTTACCGTAAATGCCCCGTCCGGCTCCTACACAATGAAGGTGCTGGATATTACACGCGAGGGCTAAACTATGGCTAAGTTTGAACCGCAGGCAGAATTGCCTGTTTCCGAGCAAGCGCAAATCCGTCGTGAAAAGCTTTTGGCTTTGCAGGCTGAAGGCAATGACCCGTTTTTGCACACTAAGTTTGATTTCAATGCCGATTCTGCCGCCATTAAGGCAGATTACGAAGGCTATGAGGGTAAGACCGTTCGTGTTGCCGGCAGATTGATGAGCAAGCGTGGTCAAGGCAAGGTGATGTTCTGCGATTTGCAGGACGCCACCGGCCGTATCCAGCTGTTTGTGAAGATTGATGAGCTGGGTGAAGATGCCTATAATCGCTTTAAGAAGAATGACATCGGAGATATTTTGGGCGTTGAGGGTGAGGTTTTCAAGACCAAAACCGAGGAGATTTCCGTTCGTGCCAAGCGCGTTACGCTATTGAGTAAGTCTTTGCTGCCCCTGCCGGAGAAGTACCACGGCTTGACGGATAAGGAAATGCGTTTCCGTCAGCGCTATGTGGATTTGATGGTGAATCCCGAAGTCAAGCAGAACTTTGTCATTCGTTCAAAGTTCATTAAGTATATGCGCGATTATTTGGATAGCCGTAATTACATCGAAGTAGAAACCCCTGTGCTGAATACCATCGCAGGTGGCGCGTCTGCCCGTCCGTTTGTAACGCACCATAATACCTTGGACATCGATATGTATATGCGAATTGCTACCGAATTGCCCTTAAAACGGCTGATTATCGGCGGTATGGACAGGGTGTATGAAATTGGTCGGATTTTCCGTAACGAGGGTATGGACCCCAAGCATAATCCGGAGTTTACCTCTGTTGAGCTGTACCAAGCCTATGCGGATTTCCACGATATGATGGATATTGCCGAGGGTATCATCTCCGGTGCCGCCAAGGAAATTTTGGGCACCTATGAGGTGGATTGGATGGGCGAGCATATCGATTTGACTCCCGGTTGGCGTCGGCTCACTATGGTGGAAGCGGTTAAGGAATATGTGGGTACCGACTTTGGGGCGATTACCGATGATGCCGAAGCCGTTGCCGCGGCCAATGCAAAGGGCGTGGAGCTGGCAGATGCCGCTGAAAAGACATGGGGCAACGCTCTGTATGCCTGCTTCGACCAAAAGGTAGA
>JAZNGK010000198.1:0-2120 GCA_045576395.1 Faecousia sp.
AATACAGGTCTTGCCACGCACATCACCGATAACATTCATAACCTCACAAACATTAGCCTTTTGACGACGCTTATCCACAATAGCCAAACCCATATGGACTTTTGCGGCAAAGGCGCGCGCACGGGCAACAGAGCCAACATCGGGGGAAACAACGACAAAATCATCGTGATTAAATTTATCTTCGGGGAACTTCTCAAGATAGTACTTAACAAAGGTCGGGTTGCCCAGCAGGTGGTCAACAGGAATGTCAAAGAAGCCTTGAATCTGTGCTGCGTGCAAATCCATAGTCAAAATGCGGTCTGCGCCGGCGGCTGTTAGCATATTGGCAACCAGCTTGGCGGAGATGGGGTCGCGGCTCTTTGCCTTTCTGTCTTGACGGGCATAGCCAAAGTAGGGGATTACAGCGGTGATACGGCCGGCGGAAGCACGACGGCAGGCATCAATCATAACCAAAAGCTCCATCAAGTGGTCATTGACGGGCTTGCAGGTGGATTGAATCAGGAACACATCTGCGCCACGAACAGTTTCTTCTAATGAAACGGATGCTTCACCGTCGGAAAAAGTGCGTACTGTACTTTTTCCGATATCCAAACCCAATTCACGACAAACCGTCTGTGCAAAGGAGGGGTTGGAATTGCCGCAGAAAATTTTGATGTTTTCACTGTAAGCTATCATCTTTTGAAGTCCTCACATTCCTCTTTTTCTACCTATGGTCAAACCATAAGCCATTCTAAGCATATTATAGCACTACTTGCCTGTGAAATGCAACACCGAAGAAGAATAAAAACCAACAAAAAATAGACAATACTTTCCATTTCCTTCCACCAAACCGCCCAAAGACATAAGACGAAATTGTGTTTGAATTTCTACTTGTACTGCAAATGATTTCGTGTTATACTATAAAGAAGACTTTATTTGGATTTGGAGCCGATTATGAACGACAAAATCATTATCAAGGGAGCCAGAGAAAACAACTTAAAAAATGTGGATTTAACAATTCCGAGAGATAAGCTCATTGTGTTTACCGGCCTGTCCGGCTCGGGAAAGTCCAGCCTTGCTTTTGATACCATCTATGCAGAGGGTCAACGCCGCTATGTTGAGAGCTTAAGTGCCTATGCGCGGCAGTTTTTGGGTCAGATGGACAAGCCGGATGTTGATGTAATTGACGGCTTATCTCCGGCAATTTCCATTGACCAAAAGACCACCTCCAGAAATCCCCGTTCTACTGTGGGTACGGTTACGGAAATCTATGACTATCTGCGTCTGTTGTGGGCGCGCGTGGGTGTTCCGCATTGTCCCAAATGCGGCAAAGAGATTGCGCGCCAAACTATTGACCAAATTGTAGACCGCGTTGAGAAATTGGGTGAGGGTACGCGATTTGTTGTATTATCACCGATTATTCGCGGTAAAAAGGGTGAGCATACAAAGGTTTTTGAGGATGCCAGAAAGCAGGGCTTTGCCAGAGTTCGTGTAGACGGAATTTTATATGATTTAAGCGAGCAAATTGCGCTTGAAAAGAACAAGAAGCACACCATTGAATTGGTTGTAGACCGCTTGGTAATTCGAGAGGGTCAGCGTCGTCGCTTGACCGACTCGATTGAAACGGCTTGCAGTCATGCCGGTGGTTTGGTTACCATTGCCCTGACGGATAAGAATGAAGAATTGAGCTTTTCTCAAAATTATGCATGTGAGGATTGCGGTATCAGCCTGTCGGAGTTAGAGCCGCGTATGTTTTCATTTAATAATCCGGCAGGTGCCTGTCCGGATTGTACCGGCTTGGGTTACCAGCTGATAGCAGATGAAGATTTGGTCATTCCCGATAAGACCAAATCCATTTTCGACGGTGCGATTCAAGCCTCCGGTTGGAGTAATGCACGGACGGATTCTATCTTCCGCATGTATTTTGAAGCGCTGGCAAAGAAGTACCATTTTTCGCTCACCGAGCCGGTGGAGTCGCTTTCGAAAGAGGCAATGGATGTCATTCTTTACGGCACAAAGGGCGAAAAACTGCGGATGACATACAACCGCGGCAACGGTATGGGTGTGTTGGAACAGCCTTTCGAAGGTATTATGAACAACATCAGCCGGCGTTTCCGTGAGACCCAATCGGATGCGGCTCG
>JAZNGK010000199.1:0-5237 GCA_045576395.1 Faecousia sp.
CCGTTTTCAAAGAAGAACAGAACAAAACCCTTATAATCACCGGGAAGCACCACCTGCAAGACCGTTTCACCTGCATCCATACCCAATTTTTGCGGTAGATAATCACCCAACTGAGAGGCTTTGCCGTCCTCAAAATCGGAAAGGCGTGTCTTATAGCATTGGTGCAGACTTGTAAACACCAACAGCTCCGCCTTATTAGAGGTTTCCCGAGAAAATGCCAAACTATCCCCTTCCTTGAACTTTTGCTCACCGGACATTCGAAGCGATTGCGCGGTGATTTTCTTCAAGTAACCTTCCTTGGATACAAAGAGGGTTACGGGATAATCGGGAATCTGCTCATCTTCATCATCAACTTGCATTTCAACGGATTCATACACAATCTCCGTTTTTCTCGCCTGCCCGTGCTTTTCGGACACCTGTTGCAGCTCTTTAACAATGACATTCTTCAATTTCCGCGCGCTACCGAGTGTATCCTGCAGGTCGGCAAGCTCTTTTTCCAACGCATCAATCGCCTTGGTTTGCTTGAGAATGTACTCCTTGTTGATGTTGCGCAGCTTGATTTCTGCGACATAATTGGCCTGCACCTCATCAATGCCGAAGCCAATCATCAAATTGGGAACGACCTCGCTTTCCAACTCCGTTTCCCGTATAATGCGGATAGCCTTATCGATATCCAAAAGAATCCGTTCCAAGCCCTTCAGCAGGTGCAGGCGCTCCTCTTTCTTTTGGATTTGGAAGAATAGTCTGCGCTTAATGCAGTCCGTTCTCCAAGCTGTCCACTCCTCCAAAATCTCACCGATTCCCATAACACGCGGCATACCGGCAATCAAAATATTGAAGTTGCAGGGGAAGCTGTCCTGTAAGGGGGTCATACGGAAGAGCTTTTGCATCAGCTTTTCCGGCTCGACACCGCGCTTTAGGTCAATGGTCAGCTTCAGTCCACCCAAGTCGGTTTCATCACGCATATCCGCAATTTCTTTGATTTTGCCAGCCTTAATCAGCTCTGCCACCTTGTCCATAATGACTTCGCTGGTGGTGGAATAAGGAATTTCGGTAATTTCAATCAAATTGCCGGATTTCACATAATTCCATTTTGCACGCAGCTTAAAGCTACCGCGACCGGTCGAATAGATTTCACGCGTAGTTGCCTCGTCAAAGAGAAGCTCTCCACCGGTGGAAAAGTCCGGACCGGGCAGGGTTTCCAAAATATCGTGTTCCGGATTGTTCATAAGCGCAATCGCGGTGTCGCAAACTTCTTTTAGATTAAACGAGCAGATATTGCTGGCCATACCAACCGCAATACCTTGATTAGCCGATACCAACACATTAGGGAATGTGGTCGGGAGTAAGCTCGGCTCTTTCATAGTGGCATCGTAGTTGTCCACCATATCCACAGTATCGAAATCAATGTCCCGAAACAGCTCATCACAGAACTTATCCAGCTTTGCCTCGGTATAACGCGCAGCCGCATAAGCCATATCGCGTGAATAGACCTTACCAAAGTTACCCTTGGAATCGACAAAGGGGTGCAAGAGGGTTTCGTTACCCTTGGCAAGGCGCACCATGGTTTCATAGATTGCCGCATCACCATGGGGGTTTAGCCGCATCGTCTGACCGACAATGTTGGCAGACTTAGTACGGCCACCGTTTAACAAACCCATTTTATACATAGTATACAGCAATTTTCTGTGCGACGGCTTAAAGCCGTCAATCTCAGGGATTGCGCGAGATACAATCACCGACATGGCATAGGGCATATAATTGATTTCCAAGGTTTCGGAAATTGCCTGCTCGGTGGTAGAGCCTTGCAAGCCCATAATACCGTCGGTATTGACCTTTTTCTTATTCTGTTCCGTTTCTTTTTTCTTTCGTGCCATTTGGAACCCCTCTTAGGAAATATCGGCCAATTCCAAATACTTGGAGCCGTTTTCCGCTATAAAATTCTTTCGTTCGTTTAGTGCATCGCCCAAAAGGACATCAAAATAGTGGGATGTGCGTTCTGCATCCTCCGGCATAACCTTAATCAGCCTGCGGGTCTCAGGATTCATTGTAGTCATCCACATCATCTCGGGGTCGTTCTCACCAAGACCCTTTGAGCGCTGAATGGTAACCTTTTTCCCCTCTAAATCCTTGAGGATTTTCACCTTTTCCTGCTCGTTATAGGCAAACCACGTCTTATCCTTGCAGGTGATTTCAAACAAGGGAGATTCTGCGATATAAACATAGCCGTCGCGAATCAGCTTCGGACAAAGCCGATAGAGCATGGTAAGAATCAATGTGCGAATTTGGAAGCCGTCCACATCCGCATCGGTACAAATCACGACCTTGTTCCAACGGAGTTGGGAGATGTCGAACGAGCTTAACTCTTTCGATTTTTTACCCTCTACCTCAACGCCACAGCCTAGGACCTTGATTAAATCCGTAATAATGGGTGATGCGAAAATGCGATTATAATCCGCTTTTAAGCAGTTAAGGATTTTGCCTCGGACAGGCATAATGCCTTGGAATTCCGCATCGCGAGAGAGCTTTACGCTACCCAATGCGGAATCACCCTCCACGATATACAGCTCGCGAACTTCCGTATCCTTACTGCGGCAATCCACAAATTTTTGCACGCGATTGGCAATATCAACCTTTGCGGAGAGATTCTTTTTGATGCTGGTTCTGGTCTTTTCCGCAGATTCTCTTGCCCGCTTGTTGACCAAAATTTGGTCTGCCGCGCGATCCGCCTCTTGTTTGTTTTCCAAAAACCAAACCTGCAACTGCTCCTTAAAAAAGTTCGTCATCGAAGCTTGTGTAAAAGGAGATGCCACAGACTTCTTCGTTTGATTTTCAAAACAGGCAATTGTTGAAAAGCAGTTTGTGATAATTACCAAGCTGTCTTGAATATCTTGGAAAATGATTTTGTTTTCGTTTTTGGTATACTTATTGTTGTCGCGCAGATATTTGTCAAAAGCAGTTACAAAACCGGAGCGCACAGCCTTGTCGGGGCTTCCGCCATACTCGAGCCATGAGGAATTGTGGTAATACTCGGTATGGCTCAATTGCTTACTAAAGCAGAAGGATGTTGTGATTTTCAGCTTCATTTCAGGACGATTTTCCGCATCTCTGCCACGACGCTCCGTTTCCCAATACACAGGCATTGTAAAGGCGTTATCGCCGACCAGCTCCTCGACATATTGGCGAATACCTTCACTGTAACAAAATTCCTCTTCTTCAAATTTCTTACCGACTTGATTGCGGAACTTAAAGGTAATGCCCTTATTCACCACCGCTTGACGGCGAAGGACATCGCGATAATAGTCAGCAGGAATTTGAATGTCGGTAAAGACCTGCTTGTCCGGTCGCCAGCGGAAGACCGAGCCTGTCTTCTTTCGGTCGGTTGGCTCTTTCTTTAATCCACCGATATTTCTGCCCTTTTCAAAATGCAAATCATATCGGAAACCGTCTCTGCGAATGGTCGCATCAAAAAACTCCGATGCATACTGCGTAGCACAGGAGCCAAGCCCGTTCAGGCCGAGGGAGTACTCATAATTTTCACCGTTCTCGCCGTACTTGCCGCCTGCATACATCTCGCAAAAGACCAGCTCCCAATTGTAGCGCTTTTCTTTCTCATTATAATCCACAGGACAGCCACGACCAAAGTCCTCCACCTCGACGGAGAGGTCTTCATACCGCGTAACAATCACCGTATCGCCATACCCTTCACGCGCTTCGTCAATGGCGTTGGAAAGGATTTCAAATACGGCATGCTTACAGCCTTCCAAATCATCCGAGCCAAAAATAACCGCAGGGCGTTTACGGACGCGTTCCTCGCCCTTGAGCATGGAGATGCTGGAATTTCCGTATTGTTCATTTCTCTTGGTAGCCATACACATTACCTGCCGAATTTCATAAAATTTCAATATTATTATACGCATTTTGTGCTGTAAAGTCAACTGCAACAACAATATATGGTATTTGAGTTATATTCTACCACTCTTGGACATACCTTTTGGTAGAGAAGTAACGGGAGTATTTCTCCTGCTAATAAGGAGGCTGGTTATGGAAAATATGTATGCAAGTATTGCCGCCAGAACGGGTGGCAATATCTATATCGGTGTAGTGGGGCCTGTACGGACAGGCAAATCCACCCTCATCAAGCGGATTATGGAGCAAATGGTGATTCCCAACATCAATGAGCCTTACCGAAAGGAACGGGCAAGAGACGAACTACCGCAAAGCGGTTCGGGTCGAACGATTATGACCAGCGAGCCGAAGTTTGTTCCCGAGGAAGCAGTGGAAATCACGCCCGACGGAACTACACGCCTTTCCGTACGCATGATTGACTCTGTCGGGTATATGATTGCAGGTGCTGTCGGCGCAGAAGAAAACGGTGCGCCGAGAATGGTTACAACCCCTTGGTATGACTACGAGATTCCCATGACAGATGCCGCAGAATTGGGAACAAAAAAGGTTATGCAGGAGCATTGTACCATCGGCTTGGTGGTTACCACAGATGGTACCATCACCGATATTCCCAGAGAGGACTATGTGGATGCAGAGCATCGTGCCATTACGGATATGCAACAGACGGGAAAACCGTTTCTTGTGATTATCAACAGCCAAAATCCGAACGGAGAAGCCGCCAAAAGGGTACAGCAATACATCAAGGATACCTTTGGCATTGATGCTATGATTGCCGATTGTCAAGCGCTTGACAATGACGATATTTCCGCATTGTTGCAACATCTGTTATACAGCTTCTCTATGCAAGCACTTTGCGTGCATTTACCTAGGTGGCTGGATGCTTTGGAAAATGAGCACCCTGTAAAAAACGCCTTATATGAAGCGCTTTTATCCTACTTTGGGGAGATTTCCACGCTGGCACAGGCAGATAATGTGCTGAAAAAGCTGAAAGAATTGGAAGCTGTGCAGGATTACGCCCTAAAAAATATAGACCTTGCAACCGGAACTGTATGTTGCACACTCAGCTTTCCGGAAGCGCTGTTCTATCAAATTCTCAGCAACAAGGCCGGTCTACCCATTGAAGATGATGCCCAACTACTCTCCCTTTTAACGGAGCTTTCCGCGATTAAGGCGGAGTATGATAAGATTTCCGATGCGCTATCGTCTGTAAAAGCAACAGGCTACGGCATTGTAATGCCCGATGCCACAGAAATGTCCTTGCAGACACCGGAAGTCGTGCGCAAGGGCGGTGCTTATGGCGTAAAGCTCAAGGCAGGCGCACCGTCGAT
>JAZNGK010000200.1:0-6767 GCA_045576395.1 Faecousia sp.
GGTACTTGCGAAATGGGAAGTGTCATGATATGATTAATAAATCTACTGGATTGGAGGCCTGACTATGAGCAGAGCGGATGAAATTTACCGGGCGACATGCCTGGACATTTTGGAAAACGGCTTGTGGGATACGGATCTGGAGGTTCGCCACAGATGGGCGGACGGCACTCCTGCCCATACCGTCAAGAAATTCGGCGTGGTGAACCGTTATGACCTGCGGGAGGAATTCCCCATCATGACCCTGCGCCGCACCTACTGGAAGTCCGCCATTGATGAGATCCTCTGGATCTGGCAGAAGAAGTCCAACCGCATCGACGAGCTGGGCAGCCATGTCTGGGACGAGTGGGCCCAGGAAGACGGCACCATCGGCAAGGCCTACGGCTATCAGCTGGGTGTAAAGCACCAATACAAAGAAGGTATGTTTGACCAAGTGGACAGAATGCTTTACGATTTGAAGCACAATCCCGCCTCCCGTCGAATCCTTACCAACATCTACACCTTTGCGGATTTGCATGAGATGAATCTGTATCCCTGTGCCTATTCCATGACCTTTAATGTTTCCGGCAACACCTTGAATGCGATTTTGAATCAGCGCAGTCAGGATATGCTCACCGCCAACAATTGGAATGTTTGTCAGTATGCAATGCTTTTGATGATGGTCGCACAGGTTTCCGGCTTAGAGGCCGGTGAATTGGTCCATGTCATCGCTGACTGCCATATCTATGACCGGCACATTCCTGCCGTTAAGGCGATGCTCGAAAACGAAGGCTATCCTGCCCCCAAGGTATCGCTGGATAAGAACATTACCGATTTCTATGATTTTACCAAGAACAGCTTTACGGTGGAAAATTATCAGTTCCACCCCTTTGATTTTGAAATCCCCATGGCAATTTGAGGTAGTATATGGAGCTGATAGTTGCTGTATATGACGATTGGGGTATTGGCAAGGACGGCACACAGCCGATTGCCTTATCCGCAGACCGAAAATTTTTTCGAGAGACCACGCGTGGCGCGGTGGTGCTTGTGGGCAGAAAGACCTTGGCGGATTTCCCCGGTGGCAGGCCCTTACCCAATCGGGTAAATGTGGTGCTGACAAGGCAGGACATCGCGCTTGCTGATGTAGTAATCTGCCACAGTCCGGAAGAAGCGGTGGCAATTGCCGAAACGGCAGAACGGGCTATGGTTATTGGTGGTGGCAGTATTTACAGGCAACTCCTGCCCTACTGCGACACCGCCTACATCACCAAGGTGCACGCCCTGCCGGAGTCCGACACCTTCTTCCCCAATCTCGACCAAGACCCCCAATGGAAATTGGAGCAAACACTCCTGTCCGGCGAGGAAAACGGCATCGGTTACGAGATGTGTCTGTATAAACGTGTATAAAGAATCAGCGGACTGAAAAAATCAGTCCGCTTTTCTCTTTTCCCTCTTGAACTCCTCTGCAATCGGGAGTATAATAGTAATATAATCACCGCAAACAGAAATGGATGAAACAGAGAATGAAAAAGACGATTCGAATTTTGATAATTTGTGTCTTGGCACTTGCCACCGTTACCGTAGGCGTTACCGCCCTGCGTTTATGGAGTGAAGAAACACAGCTCTCCCTTGACCTAAATGGCGAACGGGAGATTTATTTGGAATATGGTCAGCGCTACGAGGAGCCGGGCGCAGTCGCGATGCGCACGCATGGCAACCATACGGAAGAAATCCCTGTGGAAATCTCCGGGCAGGTTAATGAAGCGGAATTGGGACGCTATCTCATCAAATACACCGCCCAAACAGAAGACATTATCCGCACAGATTACCGTTATGTGCATGTGGTGGACACCCAAGCACCGATCATTACCTTAAACACCATTGAAGGCGCTTTCACACTATTGAATCACCCCTATCAAGAGGAAGGCTTTACTGCAATCGACAATCGCGACGGGGATTTGACAGCGCAGGTTACCTGTTCGGAAGCCGACGGTGTTATGACCTATACCGTTTCCGATTCCTCGGGCAATATCGCAACGGTTAATCGCACCATTCATTACATAGACCCGGGTATGCCGGTAATCACATTAGAGGGCAGTCCGATTGCATTTATTATGGCAGGCGAAGCCTATGCCGAGCCGGGCTTTCACGCAAACGATATTAACGACGGGGATTTGACCGAAACGGTCATTGTTACCGGCAGTGTAGACCCCAATACCCCCGGCATCTACACCGTTACATATGCCGCAACCAATCATTATGGCGTTACCGCCTCTGCCGAGAGAATTGTATATGTAATCCCCCAACAGACAGAGGAAACACCACCTGCTGACGAACCGCCTGCAGATGCGCCCACCGACACAGAGGAAGAAAAAGAGCCTACGGGCGGTGTTACCATTGAGCCAAACGGCAAGGTGATTTATCTGACCTTTGATGACGGTCCCAGCCAACACACAGGCAGACTGCTCGATGTGCTGGCAAAGTACAATGTGAAGGCGACCTTCTTCGTTGTAAACACAAGCTACATTGATATGATTGCACGCACCGCCCAAGAAGGGCATACGGTTGCTGTCCACACATTCACCCACCGCTACAACGAGATTTATGCCAGCGATAGTGCATATATGGCAGATTTCCAAGCGATGCAGTCCATCATCAAGCAGTACACCGGTCAAGATACAAAGCTGTTCCGCTTCCCCGGTGGTAGCTCCAACTCCGTCAGCCGTTCGTACAACAAGGGCATTATGACCCGACTGACCACGCGAATGCAGGAAATGGGCTATCGTTACTTTGACTGGAATGTCGGTAGCGAAGACACAGGCGGAGCAAACACATCTGAGGAAGTCTTTAACAATGTGATTAACGGCATTATGCAACGCAACACTTCTGTTGTTCTGCAACACGATATTTACGGTTACAGTGTCGATGCCGTCGAACGCATTATTGCGTGGGGTCTGTGCAACGGCTACACATTCCTGCCCCTTACCTACGACAGCCCCCAATGCCACCACCCCGTAAACAACTGATACATACAGCTATCCCCGAGAATTTACATTCTCGGGGATAATTTTTTATTCAGCTGATAACGATTCCAAATATGCCACCGTATTGGTGCAGGTATCTCGAATTTGAAGGTTTCTATATTGTCGTAGATCGTTATCGGAATCTATTACATCAAACTTTGGCTCTATACTATAGAGTATTGTTGCATCCCTTTGGAATGCCCAAACCTGCGCCATCGTACCTGCTTCGCAGTCTGCCCGTATCGCATCGAGCAGTCCGACAAGCTCCGCTTCATCCTTTATCATATGCGATTCACCGTTTTTGTTTGCATCGATAATCTCGGCAGCTCTAATCTGCTGATAGAGTGTATCCACATCATTGACTTGGAATATATAGCGCATATCGCTGTAATAGGCGCCCACTTCCCTGCCCAAAGGCGTTTCCGCGTCCACATAGTAGAACCGTTGCATACGCTTCCCGTTTTTCAGCAAGTACATAATCCGCACAGCACAGCTTGAGGGGCTATCCTCGCGATATTTTGTGTTGGCAAGCTGACGGTGCAAGCTCTGCACCTGCGTAATTTCCGCTTCATCGGTATGAGTAAAGCGCGGTTCGGTTGTTTGCGGATAATCGCTCAGCGAATACTCCGCGGCTCCGTAGCTATTATAAATCGATACCCATTGTATTTCGTCCAAATCGGGCACGCGGTTGACAACGCCAATCGGGTCAAGCCATGTTATCAACATACTACCGCCAAGCACCGCTATCAATAGCGCAAAGCCCAGGAACGCTTTCTTTGTAAACACCCTCAAGGCGCGCTCTAATAGCATCTTGCCTGTGAAGAAGCCGACTATAAGGCCCACTGCCAGGAAAACGTAGGACTTTCCGTCAAACAAATCCGCGAACATATACAGCACCATACCCACGCCCATGGTATATATAGTCAAAAAGACAGGCGCCAAGGGACGCAGGGAGATAAAATCTCCTGCTGTTTCCAAGTTCCGACGGCGATACACCAGCCATGCCAAAACAAAGCTCACAATGCCCACGCCTGCACAAATACCCAAGTAATGCCAATCGGCAGGCACAAAGCCCTCAAATGCGAATTGTTCGGTGCTGTATCGATACGAATAAGAAATATACTCCGCCCATTCCATCTGCGTAACCGGAATGAGATATTCAAAGTCGTTCATATTAAATTGGATGCCATAGAGTAACGGCTGATACAATTGCTGTAAAATCACATACACCAGCACAAAGAAAAAGTGCAAAATACCGTAGACTGCTATCATCGCCAAGCGATTTCCCGCACACATCGCGCTAAGCACCGCTGTGCCGAAAAAGAACAGAAATTGCAAGAAGCTAATTGCCAGCCAAATGAATGCGATGTAGCCGTACCCCTTCATAAGTACGCACGCCAACAGGCTGATGAGCAAATTCGGCACAAGGCTAAAGAGCAGGCCGTTCACAATTCCCGTAAGGAGCCACCCCTCACGACGCAAGGGAAAGGCGTGCAAGGCGTTACACAAACGGCTGTTAAACAAATCACCAAACAGATAGAACGCACAAACGCCGGCATAAAGCAGATTTATCCACGCCATCGGTCCCATTGTTCTGACCATTTCCAACGTGAACAACACCGTTGACATTCCGGCATTGGCAAACACAAACAGAAGCAGGCACAACATATACACCGCCCACACCGGTGCAAACCGCGTGATGTTTTTCTTGAAAGCCGTACCATTAAAGAAGGATGTTCTTGACTTCATAGTTCACACCTCCCAATTCATAAATGAAAATCTCTTCCAAGGACAACGGCAGCACATCAAAGTAAGTGGGATTACAGGTGGAAACCTTCGCTATAACCGCGTCCGGTGTACCACGCACCACCAAGGTGTGGAGTCTGCCGGAAACACCGGTATGGAGAATGTCCAAGCCTTGTGGAATATCGCCCACCATTTGCAATTTTACCGTATTGCCCTGCATCGATGCCAAGCTCCGTTCCAAGAGCATATTGCCCTTGTCCATAATGCCGACATGGTCGCAAATATCCTCTAATTCACGCAGGTTGTGCGAGGATATTAAAACAGTGGTTTCCCGTTGTGCCACATCGGACAGAATTAAGCTCCAAACCTGTCTGCGCATAACGGGGTCAAGTCCGTCCACCGGCTCATCCAGCACCAACACATCGGGACGGGTACAGATACTTAAGTGGAATGCCGCCTGCTTTTGCATACCCTTGGAAAAACGACGGATTTGAGATTTTTTCGGCAGTTCAAATACATCATACAGACGGTCAAACAATGCATCATCAAATTTGGGATAAAAGCCTTTATAATATTTCCGCATCTCCTCCAAGGTTGCCGAGGGGAAGAAGAAAATTTCGTCCGGAATGTAGCTGATACGGGTCTTAACTGACGGATTTTCAAATATCGGCTGACCCTCTAAGGTAATTTCTCCGCTATCCGGACGGTACACACCGGTCAGCAGGCGAATGGCGGTGGATTTGCCTGCCCCGTTAGGTCCGACCAATCCGTAAACGGCACCTTTGGGTACTGTCATAGACAGGTTGGAAAGGGCGGTAAAGTCCCCAAAGGTTTTGGTTACATCTTGCATATTAAGCATGGGTATCCCCTCCTTGTATCAAATGCTGTAATATCGTCTGTCGGGAAACGCCTGCCTCCAGAAGCGCATTGGTGGCGGCATTGAGATTTGACCACAAAGGTTCCAAATCTGACCCACCTCTCTCAATGGCACAGACAAAGCTCCCTTTTCCGGAAACAGAAGCTATCCAGCCCTCTGCCTCCAGCTCCCGATAGGCACGCTGAATGGTATTGGGGTTAATTGCCAACTCACCGGCAAGCTCTCGCACACTCGGGAGCTTTTCCCCCTCCTCCAGCACACCGGAACGGATTTGGTTACGAAAATTATCGGCTATCTGGGTGTAAATGGGTCTGGCGTCCCGATAATCCAGATGTACCACGCATATCCCCTCCCTTTTTTGTGTATTAACCGTACTAACTGTACTAGTACAGTTAGTATAAACCCCTTCCCAAAAAATGTCAACCCCTTTTCAAAAAAATACCCAAGTGCAAATGCACTTGGGTATCTCTTAATCAAATTTCGGCAGGTAGCCAAAGCCTTTTTCCAGCTCTGCTTCGGTGGGTATATAGTCTTCCATCTTGCCCTCATGGAACTTCTCATACGCCATCATATCAAAGTAGCCTGTGCCTGTCAGGCCAAAGAGAATGGTCTTCTCCTCCCCTGTTTCCTTGCACTTGAGCGCTTCGTCAATTGCCACCTTAATGGCGTGGGAGCTTTCCGGTGCAGGCAAAATGCCCTCCACTCTTGCAAATTGCTCTGCTGCGGCAAACACCTCGGTCTGCGGTACGCTGATTGCCTCCATCAGCCCGTCATCGTACAGCTGAGACAAGGTCGGATTCATACCATGATAACGCAAGCCACCTGAGTGCGTGCCGGCAGGAATAAAGCCACTACCCAAGGTATACATCTTTGCCAACGGGCAGACCATACCGGTATCACAATAGTCATACGCATATTTGCCCCGTGTAAAGCTCGGACAGGTAGCAGGCTCAACGGCAATAATCCGATAGTCTGCCTTGCCCTTAATCTTCTCGCCCATAAACGGCGCAATCAAACCGCCCAAATTGGAGCCGCCACCGGCACAGCCGATGATAATATCCGGGGTAATGCCGTACTTGTCCATAGCAATCTTGGTTTCCAATCCAATGACGGTTTGGTGAAGCATCACCTGATTGAGCACACTA
>JAZNGK010000201.1:0-5713 GCA_045576395.1 Faecousia sp.
CCTGAAACAGAGAATGGCGGAAGCTCTCCTCTGTTGTATAGCTTTGCGGGAACGCTTCAAGCCGACCCACCAGGCTCACAAACACAAAGCCAATCGCAAGCGCCACAATCAAGAAGTAGCTGCGTAATTCCTCGCTTTTGAACACTTCCTTAATTTTCCCGAGAAGCAACAGGTAATAGAGTGTAAAGTTGCAACCGAACAAGATTAAAAAAATCGCCACCACATATTGGGAAAATGGCGCCAAAAGCTCCATACTGCCGGGCAGGAAGCCAAATCCGCCTGTACCTGCGCAGCCGAAGGCTGTAAGCAGGCTGAAAAAGAACTTCTCGTTTTCATAGCCGGGAATCGGCTTGTCCAGCATCAAAATTACTACCTCCAGCACCGTCATACCGAGGTATATTAAGTACAGGATTCGCGTGGTTACCTTCATTTTCGATGCCAATTTACCCACCTGCGGGCCGGGACTTTCCGCACGCAACAGGTGCATCGAATAGCCTTGGTTACTCTCGGGAATGAAAATCAAAATGAACACCAGGATTCCCATACCGCCAATCCAATGCGAAAAGCTCTTCCAAAACAGGGTGGAATGGGCGATTTTCGTGATGTCCGTAATGATACTCGCGCCCGTGGTCGTAAAGCCCGACATCATTTCAAAGTAGGCATCTATGTAGTTGGGAATGTCCCCGTTAATCACGAAGGGAATCGCGCCAAACAGGGTCATTACGACCCAAGTAATCGACACCAGCACAAAGCCCTCTTTTTGGTAGAGGGAATCGCGCTTCGGCTTGGGGATTTGGAGCAACGCGCCCAGCAAAAAACAGATGACAATGGGAATGAGGAACGCCAGCTTATACCAAAGCGGCTCTTTATAAATCACGCTGACAGCAAGAGGGGCCAGCATTAAAACCCCTTCCAGCACCATGATTTTTCCCAATATTCCGCCTAATTTACAATAATTCATACTGTTCACCCAATTTAACGGAAAAGATCTGCCAAATCATCCAGATGCTTTTGGGTCGTTACCACAACCACATTGTCATTCTGTGTGATATACGAATTACCATCGGGAATTATCACTCTGTCGTTGCGAATGATGCAGGCAACAAGGCAATTCTCCCTGATTTTCAGCTCCTTCAGCGGCTTATTACAGAAGCTTTCGTTATTCTTTGCCGCAAACTCCAACGCCTCGACCCGATTGTTGACCAACCGATACAGCGTCATAATATTACTGCCTCTTGTATTCGACAGCGCACGCACATAGCGCAGTACCTTATTGGCAATCAAGTTCTTTTCCGACACATTGGTATGCACTTCCCCGTCGTCGAACATCCAAGCAAGGTCATCGCGGTCGATTTTCGTAAAAATCCGTCTGACCCCCTTCTCCTTTGCAAACAAAGAGGCGACGATGTTCTCCTCGTCATTTCCCGTTAGGGTGATGAACGCGTCCATCGCTTCGATGCCCTCTTCTAAGAGGACTTCATGGCTGGTGCCGTCGCCATGGATAACGGTGGTGTTCGGCAAGCGCTCCGCCATTTCCTCGGCAAGCTTTCTGTCTTGCTCCAGCAATTTTACATTGTACTTATTCCGCGCCAGCGCGTCTGCCAAGTAATAGCCAATGCGACCTGCGCCCACCATGAGCACATTTTTTATCGGTGCCTTTACCAAGTTGATTTCCCTTAAAAATTCACCCATTACCTTTGCTTCGGCAGTAAAGTGAATCTTATCGCCTTCCTCAATTTGGAAATTGCCGGACGGTGTAAAGACCTTTCCGCCCCGTTGCACAGCACAAATCAGCACCTTGGAACGGAATTTTTTGCCGGCAGAAATCAAGGTTTCTCCGGCTAACGGACAGCCCTTTTCCACCACCACTTCCACAAGATTTACTCTGCCTCTTGCAAATTTTTCAATTTGGATAACAGAGGGTAGGTTGATAAGATTGAACAGCTCGTTTGCCGTTTCCAGCTCAGGATTCAAAATCATAGAAATGCCAAGCTCGTCCTTCATTTCCACAATTTGCTCTCTGTAATAGGGGTTGCGCACTCTCGCGACGGTATTGGCCGCACCCAGCTTTTTTGCCACCAGGCACGCCAAAATATTCAGCTCATCACTCATCGTCAAGGCAACCACCAAGTCGGCATCGTTTACATTTGCCTCTTTTTGAATGTCCATACACGCGCCATTTCCCACAACGCCCAAGACATCATACCGTTCAATCATACTCTCGACGATTTCCTTTTGCTCGTCGATGATGGTTATGGTATGGTCCTCATTGGAGCAATCCGCGAGTATGGTTTTGCCTATTTTCCCGATTCCTATCAAAACAATCTTCATATGCTTCCTCCGCAAATTTCATTGGCATGGGCTTATACCAGCCCAATATAGGCATAGCCTGCCAGCATCAAGGCGGTATTTTCAAAATTATAGCACAGTATTTACAAAAACACAATTATTCCCTGCTTTTTCGTTGAATTCGTTTTATTTCAATCCCGCTTAGGTGTGCGATACTACAAGCCATTGTAGCACAGTAAATAGAATGTTTCAACCGTTCTCGACATCGGTGCGCCTAGGGGACAAAAAACAAAAGCACTTCGCAAGAAGTGCTTTTGTCGAAAATTCAAATCTAACACGACCCATTCCAGAAAACCATAAGCACAATAACTGAACACCTATGATTCAGCTTTGAAGGGTGATTCAAATTTCATTATAGCAACCCGCCTTCTGTCAAAATAAGTTCCATACTTACTCTGAGTCCCGGCTTAAAGCTTTCTTTAATTACCCACTCTTCTTTTGTATGTGTTCCACCGCCATCATAATTTGCAAGAGCAACAGCGGGTATCGCCATAGAATGCGGAATATTACAATCGGTAGAACCGGATTTTTCTATTACATTTTCCCCAAAATGTTTAGACTGTATCTCCTTTGCACGATCGGTTATTTCTTGAAGCTTTGCCATATCCATATCTGCACTCATACATGGACGATTTCCAACAAGCTCAATTTTAAGCTCAAGGCAGTTCTTTTTCGCTTCTTCAAAAATATCGGCAAATTTCTTTTTCATAATAGCAAGGCAATCCACGTTATCGGAACGGTATTCACAAAGCATTGAAGCGTTTTGGGCAATGGTATTTACACTTGTACCGCCCTCTATGACACCAACATTATAGGTGGTTCGGCTGTTTTCAATTTTGGGAACCTCTATTTTATATATATCATTTATAATTCCTGCAAGAACATTTATTGCATTGCTCTTTCCAAATGCGCCAAAAGAATGACCGCCCTCAGTTATTGCAGTTATTCTGTATCGGTGTGAGCCAACGCTTTTATTAACAACACTACGCGGCATTAAATCAAAAGAATAAAGATATTCTATTTTATCACCAAAGTCCTCAAACAACTGACGCGTGCCCTTTAAGTCTCCCAAACCTTCTTCGCATGAATTGGCAACAAACATAAGCGTTTTTTTGGGGGTAATATTGTGTTCTGCCATATATTTTATACAGGTAAGCATACCGACCAGGCCTCCTGCATCGTCGCCTACACCTGGGCAGTAAATTTTTTCTCCATCATCTATGTAATTAAGAGGAGTTTCCATTGAAAAAACGGTGTCAGTATGAGCCATAAAAACAACCATTTTTTCGCTTGGCTCACCTAGAGTGCAGATAACATTTTTAGCTTTGTCTATATAAGCGTTAGAAATACCGGCGTCTTTTAGATACTTTAAAATATATTTCGCTCTTTCGTCCTCAAAATTCGATGGCGCAGGAATGAGGCAAAGTTCACGATGAATTCTTAAAAGTTCATCAAACTTTTCTTCAGAAAACTTCTGTAAATCCATTTCTATCTCTCCTTCATATTAAATGATGATACGAATGTTTCAAATCATCTTGCAGACTCATTTGACCCCGTTGATAAAGCGTGGAAATCTTAACTATATCTACCAGAATTATGAAACACTCCATAAATTGAAATGATGGTTGATTAACATTAAAAAACTTAATATTATTCATACCATCACCACCCTGGGTGTAGTATAGCATAAAAGCAGCGAAGCCGCAATACTTATTACCTTTTACTTTTTATTTGTTACTTCCCAAAAATCCCGAATACAAAATTTAGTGAAGAACGAAAATAAGTAAAATCCCGCCCACCTTCGTGAACGGGATTTTTGGCGCCCCCTGCTCATAATAAGGTGGCGCTTCGCGCTTGGATGGACTCGCTTTTCTGCGGAAAAGCCACGGCGGTTGCGACAGTCCACCGGACTGTCGCTAAGAGCCGCCTTTCGAGCCCAACAAGAAAACGGGAATAAAAAAGCCAATAAAGAACTGGTCGAAAACCGAGGATTTTTCTTATGATATACAGTTTTGATTATTCAAAAAAGTATTTTTCCAAAATTTGTAAGTATTTATCAGGGATAGAATAGCAGCCAACTGTATATGCTTTTGGGGAACCGTCTTCATAGTTTTGGTCTAAAGATATATAAGTTGTTATTACCCATTCACCACCAATTTTCCCTAACCACCCCTTATTTATCGTTGCAACGGGACAATTTTCGTATGCAAAATATAAGGATTTCATGCGCTGATTATCATTAAGAACAAAAATTGCTTCAGTTTGATAATCAAATGAGGTTGTTTTGGTAGCATCAATTTCTGCTAAAGCTTCTATAAAGTCTTTATCTTCAATGTACTCACCATCCCAACAAACATTAGTAATTTTACCACTTGTAGGAACTTTATAATTGTCAGATACATATAGATATTGGTCTAAAAAAGAACGTGCAACAACAAAAGTATGCGATGGGTCCTCTTTAACTTCGTTAATTTTCCAGCCGTCTTTACTTTTTGCAATCGTTCGCCCTTCAGTATACTCACCGCCGACACGTGAATAGTCTTGACCTTTCCAGGTCATTCCTTCCATATGAACTATCGCAGAACGGTCAAACACAAAAACACTACTATTCCATAACAGCACCAAAATTCCGAGTGCAGTTACAAAAAACAAACACAGGCATATAATTGTTGCCTTCGAAAATTTGCGTTTCATATCATCACCGACCTTTAAGTGTATTATAGCATAAAAGCGGTGGAGTCGCAATACCTCTTCACTATTCACTATTACTTCTTACTTTCCAAAAATCCCGTTCACGAATTATTTAGTGAAAAGTGAAAAGTGAAAAGGTAAAAAGTAAAAATCCCGCCCACTTACGTGAACGGGATTTTTGGCGCCCCCTGTTGGACTCGAACCAACGACCTGCGGATTAACAGTCCGTCGCTCTACCGACTGAGCTAAGGGGGCAAAATGTTGGCGTTACCTATCTTCCCGGGCAGTCGCCCGCCAAGTATTGTCGGCGCAAATGAGCTTAACTTCTGTGTTCGGGATGGGAACAGGTGGACCCTCATCGCAATCAACACCAACTCATATGGATGGCTATTAACCATCTTTTATATCAAAAGCGTTTCCGCTTCTAATAGCTTGAAAATTATACCATTGACAAACTTGCTTGTCAAGCGAAATTTCAGGCTACGCGCTCGTACCTTCAAAACTGAACATTGTTTCTTATTTTGCTCTTATGCAAGGGTCAACACACTGAGCCTGCTTTTGGTCAAGCTTTCGGCTTATTAGTATCAGTCAGCTAAATACATTACTGCACTTACACCTCTGACCTATCAACGACATAGTCTACGTCGAGCCTCAGTGGAGATCTTATCTCAGG
>JAZNGK010000202.1:0-3664 GCA_045576395.1 Faecousia sp.
TCGGCATAACAGGTCAGATGCACGGAATTGTTTATCTGAACAACAACAGTGAAGCGGTATCAAATCTTATCAATTGGCAGGATAAGCGTGGCGACCTTCCGATGAAAAACGCAATGACGGCTTGTCAAAGCATAAAGCAAATCACCGGTGAGAGCATTGCGACGGGATATGGCATAGCAACGCATTATTATAATTTGTTGAATGGGCTTGTTCCGCAAGACGCTGTTGGCTTTTGTAGTATAATGGACTACCTTGCTATGCACTTATGCCAAATCAAAAGGCCGGTTACCCACACCTCAATTGCCGCAAGTTTTGGATTGTTTGACGTAAAAAAAGCTTGCTTTATGCATGATAAGTTGTTGGAGCTTGGGATTGATGCGTCTTTTTTGCCAAAGGTGGTCGCGTCCAATGAAATAATCGGAAAGTGGAATGATATACCGATTTGTGTAGCGATTGGCGATAATCAGGCAAGCTTTTTAGGCTCGGTGGAGAATAACCGGGAAAGCGCATTGGTAAATATAGGAACAGGCTCACAAATATCCGCCGTGGGGGAGATTGGAACGCTTGGGGACGGAATCGAATACCGTCCGTTTATCAACGGCGAATATCTTATATGCGGTTCGGCCCTTTGCGGTGGCTCGGCGTATGCTTTGGTAGAAAAATTTTTCAGAAGCTATGCGGTGTTTTTAGGCATGGGCGACAATTCGCAGTATGCAAGTATAAATGAGTTGGCTGAAAAGGCATATAGAAACGGAGAACAACCACTTTTAGTCAATACGTCATTTTGCGGAACGAGGACAGACCCTACGTGTCGAGGCTCAATAGAAAACATTGACCTTCAAAATTTTACGCCGTCTGCACTTGTTCTCGGTGTTATTAACGGCATGTGCGAAGAGCTTTATAAGCTATATCAGATAGGACACATAAGAAAAAGCCATATTGTGGCTTCGGGCGGTGCTGTTCGCAAAAATGATGTTTTGCGAAGGGTGCTTGAAGATAAATTCGGCATGTCTGTATCGGTAAACTCCGTCAAGGAGGAAGCGGCTACCGGTGCGGCACTGTTTTCTGCATACGCATGTGGCATGGTTGAATACAAGGATGGCTTTGTCGACTATATAAAATACATCGAAAAGGCGGATTCATAATAAAAAGCGTACAGGAATTATACAAGGAGGGCTTCCAACATGATCAAGGAGAAAAACTTTGAACTGACCGATTACGCTGAGCTTTGGCGTCCGCAATATCACTATTCGACTTTGGATAGTCGTCTGAACGACCCCAACGGTCTTGTGTACTATAATGGGGTTTATCACTTGTATTATCAATGTGTTCCGCATTTGCAAGTAGAAAACAACCCGCGTACTGCAGATTATTTGAACCGCTACCGTCAAATACATCCCCAGGGCACGCATCCAGGAAAGTATTGGGGACATGCGACATCCGTCGACCTTATTCATTGGCAGGAGCAGGAAACTGCTCTGTTCCCTGATGACTTAGGGCATATGTGGTCGGGCACTGCGGCGGTAGATGTCAAGAACACCAGCGGTTTCTTTACCGATACAAAAGAGAAGCAGGGCATTGTAGTAGCGTATTCCACCCATACGCAGCATATAGGCATTGCATATAGCACCGATGGCGGAATGACTTTTACCAAGGTAAGTACGAATTCTCCCGTCATAAAAAATCCCGGGATTTGTGCCTTCCGCGACCCCCATATATTCTGGCATGCGGAAACCAACTGCTGGAAGATGGTGGTAGCCGGGAAGGGCGGCAAAATGTGGATATATCAGGCGGACGACCTGGTCAATTGGGAGCTTTGTTCCGTGGACGAGCAAATCAGCACCGAATGTCCCAATCTTTTCAGAATGACGGTGGAGGGCAGCGGTGAAACAAAATGGATACTTTCCTGCGTAGGGCGCGGTTACTATGTGGGAGATTTTGACGGCGTTCGCTTTACGCCGCAGACGGAGTATATCGCGATGAACGAAGGTCCGGATTGCTATGCGGGCATAACCTTTGCCAATCTTCCAAACGGCAGAACCGTTATGATAAGTTGGGCTAACGCGTACAATACTGTTGCGGATGGCAAATGGAACGGCAGTTTGACGATACCTGTTGACTTGAAATTGGTGAGGACCGATTCTTCCTATCGCCTTATACAGTCCACCGTACCTGAATTTTCCGCGCTGAAAAGAGAAAATCTTGTTTCCATCGAACAAAAAAGATACTACGACGGCGAAGACCCTTTGTTTGACATTCACTCCAATTGTTTTGAGCTCTGCGCGGAAATAGACGTGGAGAAATCGGGAAGCTTTTCTGTTGCCTTTTGCAAGAGCGATGAGGAAGAAATTTTGCTTCGTTACGATAAGACAAATCGCTGCCTTTCCTTTGATCGGCACAAGTCAAAATTTGCAATCAAAGAGTTTTCTTCCACGGATGCGCTTTATAGCTTTTACATAGAGCCGAAGACGTTGCGCGAAGGTGTGTTAAGCCTCCGCCTTTTGGTGGACGTATCCACTATGGAACTGTTCGTGAACGACGGATACTATTATTTTGTCGCGCGCATTCAGCCATTTACCTCCTCGCAGAGCATGTCGTTGTCTTATGAGGGCGCAATCACGATCAAAAAGCTTTGCGTGGACGCGTGCGGCTCTATTTGGTTTGCGGACGGTGAACCCCGCGGAGCAGTACATATCAGCGACGATACCTTACTTACGGTAACGCAGGGCTGTACGAACTGTGAACGTATGGTTGCGGAACTGTGCGGCAGAGAAGTGCGTTGCAGCGGATTTGACCCGTCCGTCGCAAAGGTGGAAATTGAAGGCAATACATTGAAAGTAACGGGTATTTCCCAGGGAGAAACCTCCGTCAAGCTTTCCTCCGGCGCGTATTATCGTATTCTGAATATAGCGGTTACCGCCAAAGAAGCGCCAAAGGAAAATGCCCTTCCCCAAACGCCTCCTGTGCAGGCAAGGCCCTTTGCCCCGATGTTGCATTGGGCAACGGTGACGCATGAATACAGCGGACGTATCAGCGTTCAGAAATTTGGCGGCGAGAGAGGATTTGCCGTTGTTGATAGTGCAATGAAGGACTTTTCACTTTCCGCCAAGGCAACGCTGTTTGGCCAAGGTGCGGCAGGCATTTCCTTCCGTGCCCTTGATACCGAGAATTTTATGTGCGCCGAGATAGACAGCAAGGATAACACCGTAAGGCTTTGGAAAAAGGTGAACGGGGAAAAGCATGAAATAAGTTCCGTTTCCAAGCCGTTTGCCGTAAATACCCAGTATGGGATAAGCGTGGAGGCGGCAGGAGCATCCATAAAGGTATACATAGATAACGTCTTAACCGTCGAAGGCATAGACGATATGCCCGTTGCCGGTATAATAGGAATCGTGCCGCGAATTTGCGACGTGGCGTTTGACAATTTTACATGCAATTAAACATTGATATAAAAAAGGCAAGTGTCATTGGACACTTTCCTTTTTGCTTATTTTTCGAAGTCGGGATAAAGGCCGGATTCAGAAGGGGCTTCTCCTGCCACATACAGATGGGAAATGTCACCCACGCCGGTAGCCCGGAAGTGGGAATAGCCCTGACTGTCCGTTTCTGTTACCAAAGTGGTGACAGAAGTGGGGGCCATAAAGAAGTTGTTTTGGGCGATGAT
>JAZNGK010000203.1:0-2908 GCA_045576395.1 Faecousia sp.
CCCCGGTGGTCTGCTGGGTGCGTCCATTATCGCCCTGTTTATGGGTACGATCATCAACAGCTTTTTCCATCCCGCATGGATTCAGCCTGCGCTGAAATTTACATCCAAGCGAATTCTGAAAGCCGCCATCGTGCTTTTGGGTGCATCTCTGTCCGTTAGCACAATTTTGTCCGTTGGCAAGATGACCTTCTTTGTAATGATCTTCACCTTTGCTATGTGCTTTGGCGCAGGCTACTTTATCCGCAAGCTGTTCGGCCTGAACTGGAAACTGAGCAATCTGATTTCTGCCGGTACAGGTATCTGCGGTGGCTCTGCTGTGGCAGCTATCGCACCGGTGATCGATGCTGACGACAAAGATATCGCCTTTGCCATGTCCTCTACCTTCCTCTTTGATATGGTAATGATTGCGCTGTACCCCTTGATGGGCAAAGCATTGGGAATGTCTGATATCGCTTATGGCATCTGGGCAGGTACATCCGTAAACGATACCGCCAGTGTTGTTGCATCCGGCTATGCTTTCTCGGAAGCAGCAGGTGACTTTGCAACTATGGTCAAGCTGACCCGCACTATCGCCATTATTCCCACTGTATTGGTGTTTGCCTGGATCGGTGTGCGCATGAAGAAGAAGGAAATGCAAACCACAGGTGTCGGTAATAAAGTGAACATGATGAAGATCATCCCTTGGTTCATTGGCGGTTTCCTGCTGCTTGCTATTATCAACAGTGCAGGTGTTATCCCTACAGCTACGTCAGGGGTGATGAAAGGCACAAGCAAGTTCCTGATGGTTACAGCTTTGGCTGCCATTGGTTTGAACACCAGCCTGCTGGACTTCAAGAAGGCTGGCCTGAAGCCTATGTTCTACGGCATTACGATTGATACCCTGGTTACACTTACTGCACTGGTTGTTATTTGGTGCATGGGTCTAATGTAATATCCCTATTAAAACGGCGGCAGAGAGTTGTGTGCTCTCTGCCGCTAGTACTGTATATGTTAGCTTGCTTCAAACTCACCGAATTGAGCACCGACCGTGATGGAATAGGTTTCACCCTTCTTTACGTCAGGACTGCTGAGAATTACTACTGCAAAATTCAACTCCGGTGCGTGCTCAACAATAACATTTCCGGATTTATCCTTCAAAACAATCTTTGTTCCTGCGGCTTGATTACCCACACTCACCGCAACGACTCCTTGCTGAGAATCGCTAAAGGTCTGCGCCATACCCGATGCACCGGTGCCGATAAAGGTGCCGCCGGTAATAATACCACTCTTATCATAGTCCAGCGTTGCCGTGTCGCCTTGGGTCGGTCCCACAACTACAGTGTATCCACCGCTGATTTCTAACGTGCCGTTAGCATCCAAGCCATCACCGGAAGAATTGATATAAAGATTTCCGCCTGAAATCTTTATGCTTCCGTTAGAGTTTGAGGACATACCACCGGGGCCTCCGCCACCGGGTCTGCCGCCCATGCCACCGCCGAACATTCCGTCGCGTCCACCCTCCGTGCCGCTCTGATCAGTACCGCCTGCGGCATTGAGACCATCGTCGCTTGCTTTGAGCTTAATATCTCCACCGCGCACATCAATATGGAGTGCTTCAAGACCTTCATAGCATTCGGTGATATCCATTTTGCCTGCGGTAACCGTCAAGGTATCTTCGGCGTGGAGTGCATCGTCACCGGAAGCAATGGTGAAAGTACCGCCGTTAATGGTCACAGATATGTCTGAATGAATGCTGTCGTCCGCAGAATCAATCTTAAAGGTTCCACCGGAGATCAGAATGCTGTTAGCCGCTTTCAAACCCTTCATGCTGACAGAATCTTCTGTTGTCGTCGTATTTTGATTTCCTCCGGGACGCATTCCACCGTGGCCGCCACCCATAAAACCGCCGTAGTTTCCGGAGGATGCCTTTGCGCCGTTCTCGCTTCCACCGCCAATGAGAAGATCAAAAGTGCCTCCCTCGATTTGCAAATAGGAACTTGCGGCAATACCGTCACCCTCGGCCTCTGCTCGAATTGTTCCGCTTGAGATATAAATAAATCCTTTTTCAGCATCCTCTGTATTCTCACAGTGAATGGCGTCCTTGCCGGCATTTATCATAAAGCTTGTCTCAGAAATTCTTACACTGTCATTGGCATCTACGGCATGGGATGCAGAATGAATCGTATAGGTGCCACCGGTAACGACCAGATCGTCCTTACAAACGATGCCGTGTCCTGCCGGAGATGTAATTGTTAAAGAACCTGTTCCGTTGAGGGTCAAATCCTGCTTGGAGAACAGCGCTCCATCGATATTGTTATCGTCAATGGCAGTGAAGATGCCGCCATTGGTGAGTGCATTGCTCGTGCCCTCAGCAAGCGTGACAAAAACTTTATCAGCTTCTAGGATATACAGTGCAGCCGAGGTTTTGCTCGTAATATTTGCGCCGTTCAGAACGATCTGCAGTTTCGCAGTATCAGGGGCATTGACGATCAACATACCGTCCGTCAGTTCACCTGATATCACATAGGTTGCTTCCTCGGTGATCGTGACTCTTGAACCGGATATATTAACGCTGTTGGAGCTGGCGGTTGCTGATGTGCCGTTTAGATGGATCGTAACAGCTTTGCTTTCGTTGTATTCCGTTTTGCCATCCCGTTCGGTAAACATATCCGAATCGGTTTTTGAAAAGTCCACATCTGCAGGTTTGGTATTATCGGTTGGTGTTATCGCACTGCCGTTGTTTGTAACATCCGTGATACTATCCTTACCGCATCCTGCCAACAGGGAAAGCATCATGGCAAGCGCAAGAGAAATCGATATATACTTTTTCATTTTGCGTCTCCTTTACAGCTCTGTAACGGTGGTTTCCTGTTTCGAGACGGTAATCTCCAAATTACCGTTTCGGCAACGGATCTTGTCAATCATTTCC
>JAZNGK010000204.1:0-9660 GCA_045576395.1 Faecousia sp.
GATACGGCTGAGGAATTGCAGAATCGCGCCCCTGTCGTGGTGGTTATGGGCCATGTTGACCATGGTAAGACCTCTACGCTGGACGCTATTCGGAATACTTCCGTTACTTCCGGTGAGGCCGGTGGTATCACCCAGCACATCGGTGCGTATACCGTAGAGTGTAACGGCCAACCCATCACCTTCCTGGATACCCCCGGCCATGCTGCGTTTACTTCTATGCGCGCCCGTGGTGCGATGTGTACGGATATTGCCATTTTGGTGGTTGCCGCTGATGACGGCATTATGCCGCAGACCATCGAGTCCATCAACCACGCCAAGGCCGCCAAGGTGCCTATCATTGTTGCCATCAACAAAATGGATAAGCCCGAGGCTAACCCCGATAAGATTAAACAACAGCTGACGGAGTATGAGCTGATTCCCGAGGAATGGGGCGGTGATACCATTATCTGTCCGATTTCCGCAAAGACCGGTATGGGCTTGGATAACCTGCTGGAAATGGTACTGCTTACCGCTGAGGTGCAGGAGCTAAAGGCCAATCCCAACCGTCGTGCCAAGGGCTCTGTCATTGAAGCCCGTTTGGATAAGACACGCGGTCCGATTGCTACCTTGCTGGTGCAAAACGGCACGCTGAATCAAGGCGATATTGTTATTGCCGGCACAGCCGTCGGCCGTGTGCGTGTGATGACCAACGATAAGGGTCGTACCGTCAAATCTGCCGGCCCGTCTATCCCTGTGGAGATTACCGGCTTGGCAGAGGTGCCGGCGCCCGGTGATGAATTCAATGCCGTTACCGATGAGCGTATGGCAAGAGAATTGGTGGAGCAGAGAAAGCAAGCGCAGAAGGATGCCGCCGCCAATGCTATGCAAAAGGTTACGCTGGACAACCTGTTTGCCAAGATGCAAGAGGGCAATATGAAGGAGCTTGCGCTGATTGTGAAGGCAGATGTGCAAGGCTCTGCCGAGGCTGTGAAGGCGTCGCTTGAGAAGATTTCCAACGAGGAAGTGCGCGTGCGCGTGATTCATACCGGTGTCGGTGCGATTAACGAAAGTGATATTTTGCTTGCTTCGACAGCAGGCGCAATCATTGTCGGCTTTAATGTGCGCCCCGATGCAGGTGCGCAGGTATCTGCGCAGAGAACGGCTGTGGATATGCGATTCTATCGCGTGATTTATGATGCCATTGATGAGATTGAATCTGCCATGAAGGGCATGCTGGCGCCGAAGTTCGAGGAAGTGGTTATCGGTCATGCCGAGGTTCGTATGACCTATAAGGTGTCTGCGGTCGGTACGAATGCCGGCTGTATGGTCAAGGACGGCAAGGTTACAAGAGATGCGCAGGTGCGCGTATTGCGTGATAATGTAGTCATTCATGAGGGCGAGGTTGGCTCGTTGCAACGGTTTAAGGACCAAGCAAAGGAAGTTACTGCCGGCTTTGAATGCGGTATGAGCATTTTGAAGTTCAATGACATCAAAGAGGGCGACATTTTCGAGTGCTTCGCCATGCAGGAAATTAAAAGATAATCCCTTTCAGCCGTGCCGCGACCCGGCACGGCTGACGGCTTATTCTACACGACGAAGGAGTGTATTTTATGGCATCCAATCGAATTGGAAGGATCAACGAGGAAATTCAGAAGGAATTGTCCGGCTTGATTCGCAACTTAAAAGACCCCCGGGTGCAGGATACCATGATCTCCATCACCCATGTGGAAACTACACCGGATTTGCGTTACGCGAAGGTGTATGTGAGCTTTTTACAGGAGGAACGGGCAAAGGACGCCCTAAAGGGCTTGCAATCTGCCGGTGGCTATCTGCGTCGGGAGCTGGGCAGAGCCCTGAACCTGCGCTATACCCCTGAGCTGAACTGGGCGCTGGACGATTCCATCACCTACGGCGCAAAAATGATGAAGCTTATTAACTCTTTAGAGGTAAATAAAGATGAGAATACTGACGAGAGCGCAGACAGCTGAGTTTTTATCCCAAAATGACAATTATGTGATTCTCACCCACCGTCGTCCCGACGGTGATACCCTGGGCAGCGCTGCTCTGCTGTGCAGAGGTCTTCGATGCTTGGGAAAAACAGCGCACATTTTGGAAAATCCCGAGATTACGGAAAAATATGCCCCGCTTCATGCGGGGCTGACCACAACTGCGGTCGCGGATAGGGATGTGCTTATCTGCGTGGATACCGCATCCCCCGAAATGCTTCCCGAGGCGTTTGCGCCCTGTCGCAACGCAATCACCTTGCGGATTGACCACCACGCAACGGCAACCTCTTTTACGGAATTTGAGCTGGTTGAGCCGCATACGGCCGCTTGTGGCGAGATTGTTTGCAGGGTGCTTGCCGAGCTGGGCGTTCGCTTGGATGCGCCTATGGCGGAGGCGCTCTATACCGCTATTTCCACCGACACCGGCTGTTTTCGCTATGCCAACACCACAGCGGATACCTTGGAGATTGCCTCTTATTGTGCCCGTGTCAGCAATAACCTGTTTGCGCTCAATCAAAAACTCTTTGATACCAACTCCTTGGGTCGGTTACGGGTGCAGGGCTATTTGGTAGAAAATGCCGTCTTTTTGGCAGACGGGAAAGGCGTTGTCTGTGCATTACCCAAGGCGGTTGAGGACGAATTGGGATTGCAGGAAGACGATTTAGAGAACATCTCCGGCTTCCCCCGTTCTATTGAGGGTGTTAAAATTGCCGCGACTATTCGGGAAGACGGTGAAAACCGCGTAAAGATCTCCGTACGGGCGGTGCCCGGCTATGATGCCTCTGCCATTTGCCAACAGTTTGGCGGTGGCGGTCATAAGGGCGCAGGCGGTGCAAGTATGACCTGCACAATGGACGAGGCAGTTGAAAAAATCAAGGCAGCAATTGAAACGGTATTACAAAAGCAGAAAAGTTGAAAGAGAGAGCTATGGACGGAATAGTCATTGTTGATAAACCGCAGGGTTGGACAAGTCAAGATGTAACCGCCAAATTGCGTGGCGTATTCCAAACCCGACGCATCGGTCATGGGGGAACGCTGGACCCTATGGCGACGGGGGTGCTGCCGGTCTTTGTGGGTCGGGCTACCCGTGGCGTGGAGTTTTTTGAACACGCGGAAAAGACCTATGAGGCGGTGCTCCAATTGGGGCTGACCACCGATACCGAGGACATTACGGGCACGGTTCTGGAAGAACGGGCAGTCTGTGTCGGAGAAGAAGAAATCCGCGCGGTTTTGGCGGAATTCAAGGGAGAAATTCAGCAGATTCCCCCAATGTATTCCGCCATTAAGGTGAACGGACAAAAGCTCTGCGATTTGGCGCGTCGCGGTAAGGAAGTGGAACGCACACCGCGCACAATCACGATTTTTGCGCTGGATTTTTTGGGAATAACGGATACAAAGGTGCGCCTGCGGGTACACTGTTCCAAAGGTACTTACATTCGTACCCTTTGCAAGGACATCGGAGAAAAGCTGGGCTGTGGCGGTTGTATGGCAGAGCTTCGGCGCATCCGTGCAGGCAGTTATTGCGAGCAAGAGGCGGTTGCGTTGGCAGAGCTGATTGCAAGCGATAATCCCGAACGCTATCTGCGTGGCGTGGATACGATGTTTGCCGAACATTCGGCTGTGGTGCTGACAGAAAAGCAGGCGCTTCGCTGTCGAAACGGCAATTCGTTTTCCATAGACCTGCCGAATGACACCTATCGTGCCTATGCCAAAGACGGTGAATTTCTTATGCTGGCAAAGGTAGAAAACGGCATTATGTCAACCATCAAGAGCTTTTTTGGCGTGTCATAATTAAGGAGAAAGAAATTTAGCTGATTATGAGAAAAAAGATTTATGCCCTTGGTTTTTTTGACGGGGTGCATTTGGGCCATCAAGCGTTGCTGCGGGAATGTTGCCGCTTGGCGCAGGCGCGAAATTGCGTTTCTGCCGCGGTAACCTTTTCTCTGCCGCCTATGGCGGTTGTGCGCGGGCAGGCGCCGAATGTTCTCACCACCGTATATGACCGCGTGGCGCTGTTAAAGGAATTCGGTATGGACGAGGTTGTGGTTTACCCGACCAATGCCGAAACGCTGTCGATGCCTTGGCAGGACTTTTTGGCAGAGCTTGTAAGCGCGGGCGCGGTCGGCTTTGTGTGCGGACATGATTTCCGTTTCGGCGCCAATGGCGAAGGAACGGCTGAAATGCTGCAGGCGTTTTCCGAGCAAAGCGGCTTTGCCTGCACCGTCGTGCCGGAGCAAACGATGGACGGAGCGCGTATCTCTTCCACGCGGATTCGGGGCTTGCTGGAACAAGGTGCCGTTGCGCACGCAAATCGGTTGTTGGGGCACCCGTATTACCTGACGGGAACGGTGGTCGCAGGACAGAAGCTGGGGCGAACTATTGGAATTCCGACAGCGAATCTACCCCTGCCGGAGGATTTGCTTCCGCTTAAATTTGGTGTGTATGCGTGCCGCGTGTGGGTGGATAATGCGCAGTACTTAGCCGTAACCAATGTGGGCACACGCCCAACGGTGATGGGCAAGGCACCGACCATCGAGGCGTTTTTGCTGGATTTCGATGGCGACCTGTACGGCAAAACCTTGAAAATCGCCTTTTATGATTTTTTGCGAACGGAGAAAAAATTCGCATCTTTGGAAGAATTACAGGCAGAAATTCAAGAAAATGTTCTGCAAACGCGCCAATTTTTTGAAAAAAACCCATAAAAACACTTTACTTTTCTGCAATTCTGTGCTATCATAGTCGGGCTGGCTTTGCCCGGCGAAACAAAAACCCTCTGCTCAGTAGCGGGAGAAAGCGACAAACGCACTTCACCAACCCCTACTTGGCTTTTGGGAAATTATTTGATAAAGGTGGAAAAAACAATGATTCTCAAGGAAAAAAAGACCCAGGTTATCTTGGAAAATGCAACGCACGAAGGCGATACCGGCTCTGCTGAAGTACAGGTCGCTATCCTCACAGCCCGTATCAACGAGCTGACTGACCATCTGCGTACCCACAAGCACGACAACCACTCCCGCCGTGGTTTGCTGATGATGGTTGGTAAGCGCCGCAAGATGCTGGACTATCTGGCAAAGAAGGATATCAACCGTTACCGTGCTCTCATCGCCAAGCTGGGTATCCGTAAGTAAGTATTAAAAAGGGCGACGGACACGTCGCCCTTTTTTACAATACTTTGCACGCGTATTCATCGGGAGCGCATTTAGCAGTTGATTGAGTTGTCGGTTCCCGACAGCTGACTCAAGTGCTAAACCTCCCGAATACAAATCTTTATGGAGGTTATTTTATGGTTACACGCAAACAATTCCCCAACCACAAGGTTTTCGAAATGGAAATCGGTGGCCGTCCCTTTACCGTAGAAACCGGTAAGGTGGCAGAGCTGGCAAATGCTGAGTGCATCTGCCGTTATGGTGATACCGTTGTGCTCACCACTTGTACCTGCAATCCCATTCCCAAGTCCGGCATTGACTACTTCCCCCTCACCATCGAGTTCGAGGAGAGAATGTATTCCGTAGGTCGGATTCCCGGCTCTTTCAACCGTCGTGAGGGCAAGCCCTCCGACCGCGGTATTTTGAACAGCCGTATTATCGACCGTCCTATGCGTCCTCTGTTTGACGAGGAGCTGCGTAACGACACCGTTGTTACCTGTACCGTTTTCGCCAATGACTACGAGAATCCTGTGGAAATCGTAGCATCCTTGGGCGCATCTATCGCCATCGCATCTTCCGATGTGCCTTGGAACGGCCCTGTGGCTACCACCAATGTTGCGCACATTGGCGACCGCTATGTGATTAACCCCTCTGCCGAGGAGCGTGATGCTTGCGATTGCTTCGTATGTATCGCTTCTACCTTTGAGAAGGTGGTTATGATTGAAACAGAGGCCAATGAGGCGCCCGAGGCAATCGTGCTGGAGTCCATTCGGATTGCGCACGAAACCAATATGGAAATTGTAAAGTTCATCAATTCCATCGTTGCTGAAATCGGCAAGCCGAAGTTCACCTTCGAGAAGGCCGCCGTAAACCACGATTTGCTGGACGATTTGATTGCTTACGGCCTGCCCCAGATTGAAAATGCCTTGGATACCGATGATAAGAATGTCCGCGAGGAGCGCTTGACTGCCGCCCGTTTGGACTTTGCCGAGAAGTTCGGTGAGAAATATGCTGACTTTGAGGAGCATATCGAGGTCTGCCTTTATAAGATGCAGAAGAAGGTTGTCAAGAAGTGGTTGCTTGCCGGCAAGCGCGTGGACGGCCGCGGTATGGACGATATTCGTCCTTTGGGTGCGGAAGTTGGTCTTCTGCCTCGCGTGCATGGTAGCGGTTTGTTTACCCGTGGTCAGACCCAAGTGTTGAGCATTTGTACGCTGAACACCCTGTCTGCGGCACAAAAGCTGGATACCATTTATCCCGAGGAAA
This sequence comes from Faecousia sp., assembly GCA_045576395.1. GTDB lineage: Bacteria > Bacillota > Clostridia > Oscillospirales > Oscillospiraceae > Faecousia. Next base: position 6,398 of record JAZNGK010000204.1, read on the forward strand.
CCCGTCGGTATATCCACCACTACAACTTCCCTGCTTACTCTACCGGTGAGGCAAGAGCTGCTCGCTCCACCTCCCGTCGTGAAATCGGCCACGGTGCTTTGGCTGAAAAGGCGCTATTGCCTGTGATTCCTTCTGTTGAGGAGTTCCCCTACGCCATTCGTGTGGTCAGTGAGGTGCTCAGCTCTAACGGCTCTACCTCGCAGGGCTCTATCTGTGGCTCTACGCTGGCACTTATGGATGCCGGTGTGCCCATTAAGCGTCCTGTTGCCGGCATCTCCTGCGGCTTGATTTCCGATGCGGAAACCGGCACTTGGAGAACCTTTACCGACATTCAAGGTGTTGAGGACTTCCATGGCGAGATGGACTTTAAGGTTGCCGGTACGACCGAGGGTATTACCGCTATCCAAATGGACCTCAAGAACAAGGGCTTGACCATGGAGATTATTGCCGATGCCTTGGAGCGTTGCCGTGTGGCGCGTCTGACTATTTTGGATGAGGTGATGATTCCCTGTATCCCCGAGCCGCGCGCAGAGGTAAGCGAGTTTGCTCCGAAGATGCTGAGCCTGAAAATTCCTGTGGACAAGATTCGTGAGGTCATCGGCTCCGGTGGTAAGACCATTCAGAAGATTTGTGCCGACACCGGCGCAAAGGTCGACATCGACGATGACGGCTCTGTATTCATCTCTGCCATAGATTCTGCTGCCGCATATGCCGCAAAGAAGATGGTGGATGATATCTGCTTCGTTCCCGAAGAGGGCAAGCTGTATTACGGCAAGGTCGTAAGAATCCTGCCTATCGGCGCATTCGTGGAGATTGCGCCCGGCCATGACGGTATGGTGCATATCTCCAAGCTGGAGAACCGTCGTGTGGAAAAGGTTGAGGATGTGCTGAACTTGGGCGATATGACTTGGGTGAAGTTTATGGGCTTCGACGAGAAGGGTCGCGCAAACTTCAGCCGTAAGGATGCCTTAAAGGAAATGGAAGGCAATCAAGAATAAGAACAAAAGGGTCTGTTGGTAAAACCAACAGCCCCTTTTTTCTATGCTTTACAATGTAGCCGCCATAACTGCTTTTATGGTGTGCATACGATTTTCCGCCTCTTGGAAGACGATGGATTGACTGCTTTCAAATACCTCGTCGGTAACTTCCATCGCGCTGATTTGGAATTTTTCGCCCATTTCCTTGCCGATTTTGGTCTTCAAATCGTGGAAAGCGGGCAGACAGTGCATAAAGACAGTGGAAGCCTTCCCTGTTTTTTCCATAAGGGCGGTGTTCACCTGATAGGGGGTCAGCTCGTCAATGCGCTCCTGCCAAACCTCGGCAGGCTCACCCATAGACACCCAAACATCGGTGTAAATCACATCTGCGTCCTTTACGGCAACCGCAGTATCGGTTTCAAAGCGCAGCACAGAGCCGGTTTCCTTGGCAATTTCCGCGCAGGTGGCAATCAAAGCTTTGTCGGGGAAGTACTTTTCGGGACAGCAGGCGGTAAAGTTCAGACCCAGCTTGGCGCAGCCGACCATTAACGAATTGCCCATATTGTAGCGCGCATCGCCCATATACACAAAATTGATGCCCTTCAAGTAGCCGAAATGCCCCCGAATGGTCAGCATATCGGCAAGAATTTGGGTGGGGTGGAATTCGTTGGTCAGACCGTTCCACACAGGCACCTTTGCGTACTTTGCCAGCTCCTCGACAATGTCCTGTCCATAACCGCGATACTCAATGCCGTCGTAAATCGAGGCTAAGACCCGCGCGGTGTCGGCAATGGATTCCTTCTTGCCGATTTGTGAGCCGGTGGGGTCAAGGTAGGTAACGCCCATACCCAAATCGTAGGCCGCGACCTCAAAGGAACAGCGCGTACGGGTGCTGGTTTTTTCAAAAATCAAGGCAATGTTCTTGCCTTCGTGCAGTCTGTGGGGGATGCCTGCTTTTTTCTCTGCCTTTAATTTTGCCGCCAAATCAATCAGCTTCATAATTTCTGCCGGTGTAAAATCCAGCAGCTTCAGAAAATCTCTACCCTTCATATTGCACCTCACAGCACCTTAGACAGGAAGGTTTTCAGCCGTTCGCACTTGGGATTGTCAAAGAATTCGGCGGGCGCATTTTCCTCCGCGATCACACCGTCATCAATAAAAATCACCCGATTGGACACCTCACGGGCAAAGCCCATTTCGTGGGTAACAACCACCATTGTCATACCGGACTTTGCCAGATCCTTCATAACCTCCAAAACCTCACCGACCATTTCCGGGTCAAGAGCCGAGGTGGGTTCATCAAACAAAATGACCTTCGGATTCATCGCAAGGGCGCGAACAATAGCGACACGCTGCTTCTGTCCGCCGGAGAGCTGAGAGGGGTAAGCAGCAGCCTTATCCTCCAGACCGATCGCTTTAAGCAGCTCCATCGCCCGTTTTTCCGCCTCCGCTTTCACATCGGCAACAGTCTTGCCCTGCTTGCGCAAAGCTGACTTGTTCTTCTTTGCAACAGTAACAGGAGCAAGCGTAATATTGTCCAGCACGCACAGGTTATTAAAGAGGTTAAACTGCTGGAACACCATACCGATCTTCTGACGATGGATATTGATATCCACCTTCATATCTGCCAAATCCTCGCCGTCGAACATAATGGAGCCGCCGGAGGGATCTTCCAGACAGTTGACGCAACGCAAGAATGTAGATTTACCGCAGCCGGAAGGCCCAATAATCGCCACCACATCGCCCTCGTAAACATCCAGGTCGATGCCCTTCAAAACCTTCGTTTCTCCAAATTGCTTGGTCAAATTCTTTACTGATAAAACTAATTGCTTTTCCATATTATCTTTCACTCTTCTTCATTTTTGCTTCCAGCACTCTGACACCCCAAGAGATGAGCAGCACCATAATCAAATAGGTTAGCGCCAGCATCAAGTAGGGCATCGTGTAATCATAGGTGGGGTCGCCCAGCTGCTTGAAGGACTTGTAAAGGTCGGTTACCGCGATAAAGCTGACAATGGAGGTCTCCTTAATCAGCACGATGAACTCGTTGCCCAGGGTGGGCAGGATGTTTTTGATTGCCTGAGGCACTACAATCTTCAGCATCGTGGTAGCATAGGTCAGACCCAGCGCCCGACCGGCTTCCATCTGGCCGGGGTCCACAGACTGAATACCGCCACGCATAATTTCGCTGACATAAGCGCCACTGTTCAGACCGAACACCACGACAGCAACCGGAACGCCGGAGTCTACGGTGATCCCCAACGCAGGCAGCAAAACCCAATAGCC
>JAZNGK010000205.1:0-12123 GCA_045576395.1 Faecousia sp.
CCATTCCCATCAAAAAGCAGACCACCGATATACAGACGGTGCGCAACTGTATTCGCGTTGCCCGCGAGGGTGGCACAATCGCGCTCGCGCCCGAGGGAAACCGTACCTTCAGCGGTCTGCCCTGTTACAGCAATCCTGCCATCGCAGGTCTTGTGAAAAAGCTGGGTCTGCCTTTGGCCATTTTCCGCATTGAGGGTGGCTACGGCATACAGCCCCGTTGGAGTGATGTGTGCAGAAGGGGTAAGATGCGCGCGTATGTCAGCCGTATTATTGAGCCTGCGGAATATGAAAACCTGTCAAAAGAGGCGTTGTACGACCTCATTCAGCGAGAGCTGTATGTGGACGAAACAAAAAACGAACAAACCTATCACCACAAACGGCTGGCTGAATATCTGGAACGGGCGATGTATGTGTGTCCCTGGTGCGGTCTTGCGGAATTTCACAGCGCGCGCGATATCATCACCTGCAAAGCCTGCGGTCGGCAGATTCGGTATCTGCCCAACCAGCGCTTAGCAGGCGTTGATTGCGAATTTCCTTTTGCCAATGTGGCGCAATGGTACGCCCATCAATGCGATTTTGTAAACAAGCTCGACACCAACGCGCACATAACAGCGCCCCTCTACCAAGATACCGCCACGCTCAGCCTGGTAGAGCCTTGCAAAAAGAAAATTGTGCTGGAAGAAAACGCCAAGCTCCTGCTTTACGGCAACCGTATACAAGCAGGCGATAAAACACTGTTTTTCAGCGATATTGCGGTCATCACAGTACTCGGCAAGAACAAGCTGAACATCTATCATGCCGATGCGCTGTATCAAGTCAAGGGCGACAGCCGTTTCAATGCGCTCAAATATATGAATATTTTCTACCGAAATAAAAATCAGCAAACCGCTGACTCGCGCTTCCTCGGGATATAAACAAACCGTCCCTCTTGAATTATTCCCACCAATTTGCTATACTGAAAGCACTACATAGATAACTTCCTGTTTGGAAGGCCAATATTTATGAGGAGCGATACCATGAAAACACCGAAATTAAAAACCGTTTTTACATTTATGCTCGTTGCCGTTTGCATTGTCGGACTGTTGATGAGCCTATCTGCCTGTAAGAAAAAACCCGTCAAAAATCCGCAGGACGACAGCGCTACCGGCACCACTGCAAGCGATTCCACCCAGGATTCCGCCCACGATAATACCGAGGAATCCGTAAGCGATAACACCGGGGAATCAACCGGGGAATCCGCAAATGATGCCACCGAAGAAACCGAGGAAACAAAGGCAGCGTGCAAGCACAAGCCCGGCAATTGGGTTGTGGAAAAGTCCTCCACCTGCACCACAGAAGGCAGCCGACATAAGGTATGCAGTCTGTGCAAGGAAAAGGTAGATATCGAAGCAATTGACAAAGTGAGCCATGTCGGTGGCAATTGGATTGTGGACAAAGCCGCCACCTGCACCGCAGGCGGTACCCAGCACCAGGAATGTACCCAATGCAAGGAAAAGCTGCTATACATAACGCTCGACAAGGCCGACCACAAAATCACCAGGATTGACGGCTATCCTGCCACGCAGACGACCCCCGGTCGCACAGATAAGCTGGTGTGCAAAAGCTGTGATGCCGTCGTGCAGGAGGCTTTGCAAATTCCTGCCATCGGCTCTGTGGAATATCTGTATACCGTCAATGCGGATAACCGTTCCTGCACCATTACCGGCGTGCGTACCAATATAAAAAATACGCTGATTCTGCCGGACACAATTTCCGGTTATACCGTTACCGGCATCGGGGATAAGGCATTTCTAAACAGCACCGCAGTCAAAACCGTTTACCTGCCCGGCTCGATTCGCGGCATCGGCGCGCACGCCTTCTCCGGCTGTGTTGCCTTAACCAACATCACCTACCAAGGCACAACCGCACAATGGAACACCTTGAGTAAGGACACCGGCTGGAACGCAAACACCGGCAATTACACCATCTACTGCACAAACAACAGCATAGCAAAATAAACGAACACCGCGTGGAACATTCCACGCGGTGTATTTTTTATTTTGTGCCGAAGATTCTATCGCCGGCATCGCCCAAGCCGGGAACGATATAGGCCTTCTCGTTGAGCTTTTCGTCAATCGCGGCTACATAAATATCCACATCGGGGTGCGCGTCCTGCACAGCCTGTACGCCCTCGGGACAGCCGATAATATTCATCATCGTGATGTTTCGACAGCCATGCTTTTTCAAAAATTCAATTGCCGCAATCGCGCTGCCGCCCGTTGCCAGCATGGGGTCAACCACGAATACCTGCCGTTTGCCGATATCCTCAGGCAGTTTGCAGTAATATTCCACAGGCTGATGCGTTTCGGGGTCGCGATACAGACCGATATGCCCCACTTTGGCAGAAGGAATCATATCCAGCATGGAATCCACCATGCCCAAACCGGCACGCAGAATCGGAATGATTGCCAGCTTTTTGCCGGAGAGCTTATAGCACTTCGCCAGCGACACAGGAGTCTGCACCATGACTTCCTCGGTAGGCAGGTTCCGCGTAGCCTCGTAGCACATCAGACCTGCAATCTCGCTGACGAGTTCGCGGAATTCCTTAACACCGGTCTTTCTGTTGCGTAGGATTGCCAGCTTATGCTGAATAAGCGGATGGTTCAGTTCATGCACAACGCCCATTTTTATAATCTCCTTTATTTGGCTTCCCTTGCGAGCCGTTCACGCTCCGCTTGGGATAGTCTTAAATAGTTGGGAACAAGACTCGCCCCATCACCGGGAAGACCGGCACGCAGCTTCTCCTGCGCCAAGCGCGCCACACCGGACGCGCGCTGATGGATACGATGCTCCGCAGGCAAAACCAGGGTGGGAATCTTCTCTAATAATGTATTATAGCACAAAACTGCGCCATCTCCAACTAAAAAAATCGGTTTTTTACAATTTTTTAGTTTTTCCGCAAGCTCGGCATACGAAAGCGCAGCATCTTCGGTCTCACGCGTGAGCACACCCGCGTCAGCGCGGAAGATTGCGGCATAGGTTTGGTCGCGTCGGGCGTCCATAGTGGCGACCACATAGCCGTCATACGCATCCAAATTCCACGCCATCGCTTCCAGAGTGGACACACCGTAGCACGGGATTTCACGCCCCCAGGCAAAGCCCTTTGCCGCTGAAACACCGATGCGCACACCCGTAAAGCTACCCGGCCCGTTTGCCACCGCAACGGCGGTTACATCCTGAACTGTCTTTCCGCAGTTTTTCAGCAAATCCTCGCACATCGATAACAGGGTTTGACTGTGAGTCAGACCGGTATTCTGGTAGCTCTCTGCCAACAGCTTATCGCCCTCCAGCAGGGCAACCGACACCGCTTTTGCAGAGGTTTCAAAGGCTAAAATCATCAATATCGCCTCCTAATGTAATCCGTCGCACAGCGTCCCCCAGCTTTTCAATGGTTACGGTAACGGGGTTTTCCAACGCGTCTATCACGCGCTCACTCCACTCCACAGCGCACACACCGCCACGCGCCAAATAGTCCTCCCAGCCGATATCAAACAAATCGTCGGCGCAGGAAAGGCGGTACATATCAAAATGAAACAGCGGCAGTCTGCCGGAAAGATATTCGTGGACAATGGTATAGGTGGGGCTGGTTACCGGCTCGGTCGCGCCTAAGCCACGCGCTAAGCCACGCGTAAAAGCCGTTTTTCCGGCACCCAAATCGCCCCGATAGGCAATCACCGTTCCGGCAGTTAATTGCTCTGCTAAGCGCGCGCCGACCTGCTCGGTCTGTTCCGGTGAACGGGTTTCAAATATCATAACAATCTTCCTTTATTGAGCGCTTTTCAGCTTTTCCGCCTGGTCTGCGGTGGCAAGGGCATGGATAAGCTCGTCAATCGCACCGTCCATAATTTGGTCTATTTTATAGAGTGTCAGCCCGATGCGATGGTCGGTTACACGCCCCTGGGGGAAATTATAGGTGCGAATTCGTTCGTTTCGCATACCCGTTCCCACTTGACTGCGACGCATTCCCGTTACGGTGGCTTCCAGCTTTTCCTGCTCAATTTCATACAGCTTGCTGGCGAGCATTCGCATACATTTTTCTCTGTTCTGAATCTGACTGCGTTCCTCCTGGCACGCCACCACAATGCCCGAAGGCTTGTGAATCAAGCGCACCGCAGAGGAGGTTTTGTTGACATGCTGACCGCCTGCGCCGCTTGCGCGATACACCTGCATTTCAATGTCGGCAGGATTTATCTGCACATCGACTTCTTCCATCTCCGGCAACACCGCCACCGTCGCAGTCGAGGTGTGGACACGACCGCCGGACTCGGTTTCCGGCACCCGTTGCACACGATGCACGCCGGATTCATACTTGAGTCTTGAGTACGCGCCCCGTCCGTTGATGACGAAATCCGCCTCTTTCACACCGCCCAATTCCGTTTCGTTGTAGTTCATCAGCTCCACACGCCAGCCCATTTTGGCGGCATACATCGAATACATACGAAACAAACTGTGCGCAAACAGCGCGCTTTCCTCACCGCCGACACCACCGCGGATTTCCACAATCACGCTCTTGTCGTCGTTGGGGTCTTTCGGCAAAAGCAAAATTTGCAGCTGACTGTGGAGCTGCTCCATCGCGTGCTTTGCCTCTTGATAGGTCTGCTGGCAAAGCTCCTTCATCTCCGGCTCACTCATCAGCTCCTGCGCGTCCTGCATATCCCGTTCTGCCTGCCGATAGGCGCGGTAGGCGGTAACAATTGGCTCTAAATCATTTCGTTCTCGCAAAATGGCGGTGGCTTTTTTGGGGTCGTTATAAAAATCCGGCTGTTCGGATTTGGCGCACAGCTCCTCAAAACGGCTCTCCACCGCCCGTAATTTCTCCAGCATAGCGTTCTCCTTATCGGAATACTTATCGTTATTCGTATCATACCCTATTTTTTCCGCTTCGTCAAATAGCAAGGGCATATTTTCTAAAAAATATACAAATATTCACGAACTTAATACAAACTTAATATTTATTTACTTACTTTCTTCATATTTACATGATAAGATAATGCCATAAGATTCAAGGACTGCGATATAGTCCACAATGCTTAACTTCACTTTTATCTCCTTTTTCATTTTCTCTCCTCTTTTCTTGTTGCAAAAAGCCGCAGGTTATCCTGCGGCTTTTGCATTTTTTATTTTATTTTTTTGTTTTTTATGGTACTATAAAAGAAAACCTATCCCAAGGGGGCTTGTTTATGGGCACCTGTTTGATTTTCTGTGCCGCGGAATTCGATGCGTTGATAACGCCAATTGAACATAACGACTACATTCTGGCCGCCGACGGGGGGCTTGCCCATGTGCAGGCGCTGGGTCTTACGCCCGACGGGATTTTGGGCGATTTCGATTCCCTCGGCTATGTGCCGAAGGGAAGTACTGTCTTTCCTGTGGAAAAGGACGATACCGACGCGATGCTTGCCGTACGCAAGGGGCTTTCGTTGGGCTATCGGCAATTTCTGCTGTACGGGAGCCTGGACGGACCACGCCTTGACCACACCGTTGCCAACTTCCAAACACTGCAATACCTGTCGGAAAACGGGGCAGTCGGCTACTTAATCGGCAAAAACCACATCGTTACCACCCTAAAAAACGAAGCGCTCTGCTTTGATGCTGCCGCAAAAGGCGTACTTTCGGTCTTTTGTATGGGGCGCGATGCAACGGGCGTTACCTTAACGGGTCTTCAGTATCCGATGGAAAACGGCACGCTCACCGCGCAGCTTCCCTTGGGTGTCAGCAACCATTTTATCGGCAAGCGAGCAAGCGTTTGCGTTGCAAACGGCAGTCTGCTCCTTATCTATGACCGCGCCAACGGCCTGCCTGCCGAGAGGAAACGCCTGTAATCAGTGGATAGACAACTTACAAACGAGGTGATTTTTTGCTCACTTACCAACTGAAAAAAGCGCCGGGCGTGCCACTTTACGAGGCGCTTTACCGGTGCATACGGGCGGATATTCTGTCGGGTGCGCTGGCGCCGAATCAGAAGCTCCCCTCTAAGCGCACCCTGTGCGCCAATCTCAATGTGAGTAAAATCACCGTAGAAACCGCGTACAATCAGCTTTTGTCCGAGGGCTATATCCGTTCGGAAGAAAAGGTCGGCTACTTTGTGGAAGAATTACCGCAAGCGAGTGCCCAAACAGCCCAAAAAACCACCGCACGCACCGATAGCAACGCACCGACGGATACGCCCCTTGTGGACCTTACCGCAAACGGACCTGTGCAATTCCCCTTTTCCGTATGGAGTAAGCTCCAACGCGAGGTGGTCTTGGACCTGGGCGAACAGCTTTTGCTCCCACTCCACAACCAAGGTCTGTGGGAATTACGACAGGCGATTGCCACGCATTTAGAGCAATTTCGCGGTATGCAGGTTCAGCCTGCGCACATTCTCATCGGCGCAGGTACGGACTTTTTATACAACCTGCTGATTCAGCTTTTGGGACGGGATAAGTGCTACGCGGTGGAAGATCCGGGCTACGGCAAAATCCGAAAAATCTATGCCGCGGCAGGCGCCACCTGCATCAGCGCCCCGATGGACAGGCTCGGTGTGTTGCCGACCGTGCAGGCAGAGGTTTTGCACATCTCCCCGTCGCACCATTTCCCCACGGGCTTAGTTACGCCCTTAGTGAGACGGCAGGCGTTGCTTGCGTGGGCAAGGGAAACGCCCAACCGCTATATTATCGAGGACGATTACGACAGCGAATTTCGTTTTTCCGCCCACCCAATGCCCACCATGCAGAGCTTAGACGGGGGTGAACGGGTGATTTATATGAACACCTTTTCCAAAACCCTTGCTCCGTCCATTCGTATCAGCTATATGGTCCTGCCACCGACGCTGATGACGGCATTTCAAGAAATGCTGGGCTTTTACAGCTGTACCGTTCCCAGCTTTCAGCAGTACACCCTTGCGCGGTTTATTGACCGCGGTTACTTTGAAAAGCATATCAACCGTATGCGGAAATTCTATAAGGCACGCCGCAATCGGGTGCTGACTGCCTTGGAAAGCTCCGCGTTTGCGAATAAGCTGTCTGTGCTGGAGGAAGATGCAGGTCTGCATTTTCTTATCAAGGCAGATACGGCTATGACCGATACGGAGCTGACCGATTGGTGCGCGCAACACGGCTTTCGCGTGCAGACCTTGAGCGAATTCTACCACAGCGCGGTGCCGGAGTACGCAAAACGGCAATTGGTTATCAATTACTCCGGTCTAACAGACGCGGATTTGGCGCGCTTGGAGCAAAGCTTGTTCGGGTAACCAATACGGACTATCAAAAAAGTGTGCATCGTTTTCGATGCACACTTTTGTTATTTTTCTTCTTCCGGTACAAAGTCCAGCGTGAGCGATTTCACCCCTGTACGCAATTGAATGTACCGCACACCTGCCGCGTCCATCATACGCTTTGATGCCTTGGTGGTGGGGGTATCGGCATACTTGTCCGACAGGTAAAACACCTCTTTTACGCCACTTTGAATAATCGCCTTGGCGCATTCGTTACAGGGAAACAGCGCCACATATATCCGGCTGCCCCGCAAATCCCGACCGCTGGCATTGAGAATGGCATTGAGCTCCGCGTGGACAACATAGGGATACTTGGTGTCCTCGCCTGTGCGCTCCCACGGGAAATCGTCATCGCTGCAGCCCTTGGGCATACCGTTATAGCCTGTGGAAATGATAATGTTATCGGGTGATACAATACAGGCGCCCACCTGCGTGCTGGGGTCCTTACTACGCCTTGCCGCCAACATCGCAATACCCATAAAGTATTCGTCCCAGCTGATATAATCCTCGCGTTTCATAGAAAAATCCCCTCCCGTTTGATTTGCTTTAGCATACCAAACAGGGGGAGAAATGTCAATATTTTTCCATTTGCGGAAGGTGGTTTATCGTTTCGATAGACGACCTTTTTTGTGTTTTGGTATTGATTATATTCCAAACTTGGAATATAATCATACATATAAGGAAGTGATTTCATAATGTTAGCATATATGACAGCGAATGAAGCTGCTGAAAAATGGAATATTTCTCATAGGCGCGTTTTAACATTGTGCAAGCAAAATCGCATATCTGATGTTGCTATGTTGGGTAATATGTGGATTATCCCTATTAACGCGCAAAAGCCAGAAGATGCGCGTAGCCGTAGATATATTGAGAGTGAAGAAAAAATGGTTAAGCCTTTCTTGAAGTGGGCAGGCGGTAAAGGTCAGTTGCTTAAAGAAATTGAACGCTATTATCCATTTGCTGAAGGCCGTATTACAAAATACGCTGAACCATTTGTTGGTGGCGGTGCAGTTTTGTTTGATATACTCAGCAAATATGATTTGGAAGAAATTTATATCAGCGACATCAATGCTGAGCTTATCAATACCTATCGCATTATTCGTGATGATATAAACGCTTTAACCGAAATGCTTTATGCTATGCAAAACGATTTCATTCCATTAGATACAGATAATCGTAAAGCATATTATATAGAAAAGCGTAAGCGTTTTAACGATTTGAAAGTCAATGGAAATGAAAATATCAATATTGAAAAAGCGGCATTGATGATTTTCCTTAATAAAACTTGTTTCAATGGTCTGTTCAGAGTAAACAAAAAAGGTCTGTTTAATGTTCCCATGGGAGCATACAAAAATCCTATGATTTGCGATGAAAGCAATCTTAGAGCAGTATCAGAGAAATTGCAAAGAATTACTATTGTATGTGGAGATTACAGAGAGTCGGCTGATTTTATTGACGAAAACACCTTTGCCTATTTTGATCCCCCATACAGACCAATAACCGACACAGCCAGTTTTACTGCGTATACGGAGAATTTGTTTAATGATGAAGAACAGATTGAACTTGCAAGGTTTATTGATGATATGCATAAAAAAGGTGCAAAAGTTGTAATTAGCAATTCCGATCCAAAGAATTCGAATACCGAAGATGATTTCTTTGACAACATTTACTCGGCTCATAAAATCAAACGAGTTGAAGCAACACGTATGATTAACTGCAATAGCGAAGCCAGAGGGAAAATTAAAGAGTTGCTTATTAGCAATTTTTAAGGAGGTTATATAAATGGAAAGAAAGTTTAATGAATGGTTAGCTGGTTTTCGTGATAGTATCGCAGACTATAGTTATTACATAGATTTTGAAAAGGTTCACAAAAATGTAGACAATATCAAGGTTGAACTAAACATCTTAAATTCACTCATCGGGTCTAAAAATATCGAGGCTGATTTTGAAGGTTTGATGAGAAAATATCCTGAAGTGTTGAAGTGTATCCCTCTACTTTTGGCAGTTCGGGCTAATGAAATATATTGTCAGGATGAAAATGGCGGTTATTTATTCCAATTTGATTTTGGCAAATACCCACCGAACAGCCACGCTCATTACGGAAGATACAAATATTTCATGCGTGAAACCGGATTGTTTGATTTGTTGGAAAATCATATCGTAAACAACTTGGTTGACTATGCAACGGGTGTTGAAACAGGCCTTGATTCCAACGGTCGTAAAAATCGCGGTGGACATCTTATGGAAGATTTGGTTGAAAGCTTTATTCAAAAAGCAGGGTTCGTCAAAGATGTTAATTACTTCAAAGAAATGTATATTCATCAAATTACAGACAAGTGGAATATAGACTTATCTGCTATTTCCAATCAGGGCAAAATGGAAAAACGCTTCGATTTTGTCATCAAGACACCGAATATGATTTATGGTATTGAAACCAACTTTTATGGTAGTGGCGGAAGCAAATTAAACGAGACAGCAAGAAGCTATAAGACTATTGCTTTAGAATCTAAAAACATACAAGGATTCACATTCGTTTGGTTTACAGATGGAAAAGGTTGGACAAGCGCTCGAAATAATCTTGAAGAAACTTTTGATATTATGGAACATATCTACAACATTAAAGATTTAGAAGATGGAATAATTAATGAGGTTTTTAAGTGATGACAAAGAAAATCACTAAATGGAAACCCGATAATTTCGAATTAGAAATGACCACACATTGGTCGTTTCCAAAACGTGGCGATTGGGCAACCCACGATGCGAAATGGCGTGGTAATTGGTCGCCATACATACCACGAAACATTCTGCTCCGCTATTCAAAAGAGAATGATTTGGTTCTCGACCAGTTCGCAGGTGGTGGTACTACCCTTGTAGAAGCAAAATTACTAAATCGAAACATTATTGGCGTTGATGTAAATGATATCGCCCTTGCTCGTTGCAGGGAAAAAACTGCATTTGAACACGAAGGAGCAAACGGCAAGGTATATCTTCATAAAGGTGATGCAAGAAATCTTGATTTTGTGCCGGATAATAGCATTGATTTAATCTGCACGCATCCGCCTTATGCTGATATTATTAAGTATAGTGAGGATATTCCCGAAGATTTATCTTTGCTAAAAATTAAAGATTTTCTTGAGGAAATGAAAAAGGTTGCCTCTGAAAGCTATAGAGTTCTCAAAAAGGATAAATTTTGCGCCGTTCTCATGGGCGATACACGCCAAAAAGGGCATATGATACCGCTGTCTTTTGCTGTTATGCATATCTTTGAAGAAGCAGGGTTTCGGTTGAAAGAACTAATCATTAAAGAACAACATAATTGTAAAGCAACCGGCTATTGGAAGACAAACAGTGTTAAGTATAACTTTTTATTAATAGCACATGAGCATTTATTTGTGTTTAGAAAATAATATTTCATAATACAAAAAGAAGAAACGATTTCTCGTTTCTGCTTTTTTATTATTTTATCTTTTTCAGGACGATGGCTGTGCGGTTTGGCAGGTACAAGCGCACGCCCACGCGCCCGTCTTCTTCCGTGGTGGTATAGCGACGGTGGTGAACCCGTCCGAAGCCGCCGAAGCGGAAATCGTCAGTTGACATAACAACATCATATTCCCCAGCCTCTGCCACAGGAACAAAGCAACCCTCGTACGCATTTTCAGGGTGCAGATTAAACGCAAAAACGCCGTTTCCCTTTTGATAAACCAGCACCTTGTCATGATTATCCAGCTTATGCTGTATGGGCGCCTTGCTCAGCACGCGTATAGATTTACATAACTTTACAGCATACTGCTCGAAGGCGTTGAGGTATTGGTACTTCAAATTCTCATCGTCAACCAGATGCCATTGACGACGGCAATAATGATAGCTCCAGCCGTTGCCCTCTCTCGGGAAGTCTATCCACTCGGGATGCCCGAATTCGTTACCCATAAAGGTCAGATAGCCCTCACCGCCCAAGGTCATTGTGAGCAGGCGCAGGAGCTTGTGGAGCGCAAGCGCGCGGTCGATGATAAGGCTTTGGCTGTTGACGGACATTTCCGTATACATTTCCTTGTCGCACAGGCGGAACAGAATTGTCTTGTCCCCCACAAGCGCCTGGTCGTGCGATTCGCAGTAGCCGATGACCTTTTCACGCGGTCTGCGCGCAGTCAGCTCATAATAAATCTGGTACAAATCCCAATGCTCGTCCGGCACTTCCTTTAACAGGCGAATCCACATATCCGGCTCACCCATCGCCAGCCGGTAGTCAAAACCGACACCGCCGGCTTCAATCGGCACACACAGACCGGGGAGCGCCGACATATCCTCGGCAATCAAAATGACATTCGGATTGACCTGCCGACACAAGGTGGTTGCCAGCTGTAAATACGTTACCGCCTCGACATCGGTATTGAGAGAAAAGTATTTACCGTAATCGGTAAACGCGACACCCAGGCCGTGGTCGTGATAGAGCATCGAAGTAACCCCGTCAAAGCGGAAGCCGTCAAAATGGTACTCCGTCAGCCAATATTTGAGATTCGACAGCAAAAAGTGCAAAACGCCCGTTTTGCCATAGTCAAAGCACTTGGTATTCCATGCAGGATGAGAGCCCTTTGCGCCCGTATGGAAAAATTGGTAGTCGGTGCCGTCGAATTGATGGATTCCCTCACGCGTATTGGCGCTGGCGTGGGAGTGAACCACATCCAACAGCACCGCGATGCCCATGCTGTGGGCGGTATTGATGAGCCTTTTCAATTCCTCGGGTCTTCCGAAGCGAGAAGACGGGGCAAAGAAATTGGTTACCTGATAGCCGAAGCTGGCGTAATACGGGTGCTCCATAATCGCCATAATTT
>JAZNGK010000206.1:0-4219 GCA_045576395.1 Faecousia sp.
CCTACCGGTGGTACGCTGTTGCGTCCCTCTGACGGTGCGCATCCCCACACCATTGTTTTTGTCCAATGTGTCGGCTCCCGTTGCGATGATGAGCGAGGCAAGCCCTATTGCTCCAAAATTTGCTGTATGTATACGGCAAAACACGCGATGCTGTGCCGCGAGAAGTACCCCGATACAGATGTTTATGTATTCTACATTGATGTGCGTACACCCGGTAAGAATTTTGACGAATTTTACCGCCGTGCTGTGGAAGAGTACGGTGTTCACTACATCAAGGGTATGGTCGGCAAGGTTGTACCGCAAGATGGCAAGCTGAAAGTGCAGGCTTCTGATTTGCTAGGCAATCGGCAACTGCATATCGATGCAGATATGGTGGTGTTGGCGGCCGCAATCGAGCCAGATAAAACCGCAAGACCCTTGGCAACAAAGCTGACGGCATCTATGGACACCAATGACTTCTTCACCGAAGCGCACCCCAAATTGCGTCCGGTCGAAAGTCCGACTGCCGGTATTTTCTTATCCGGTGCCTGCCAAGGTCCTAAGGATATCCCCGAAACGGTTGCACAGGCAAGTGCGGCCGCGGCTAAAGTAATCGGTCTGCTCTGCAAGGACAATTTGACCTGTAACCCCTGTACGGCACAACCGGATGAGATGATGTGTAACGGTTGTAGCAGCTGTGAAAAGGTCTGTCCCTACGGCGCAATTACCTATATGGACAAAGAATTCAGAGGTCCGAACAGAACGACCCTCATTCGTCGTGTAGCGCAGGTCAACCCTGCCGTTTGCCAAGGCTGTGGCGCTTGTACGGTCGCTTGTCCCAGCGGCGCTATGGACCTTAAGGGCTTCTCTAATAGTCAAATCATGGCGGAGGTAGATGCAATATGTCGGTAAATGAACAGTTTCAGCCCACAATCGTAGCATTTTGCTGTAATTGGTGCTCGTACGCAGGTGCTGACTTGTCCGGTACAAACCGCCTGCAATATCCCGCAAATGTAAAAATCATTCGTATCCCTTGTTCCTGCCGTTTGAATCCCATATTTATTCTGCGTGCATTCCAAAAGGGCGCTGACGGTGTAATTCTTTGTGGCTGCCACCCCGGTGATTGCCACTACACAACAGGCAACTACTACGCCCGTCGTCGTATGACCCTGCTGTTTTCTATGCTGGACTTTATGGGTATTGAGCGCGGTCGTACGCGTGTGGAATGGGTTTCCGCGGCAGAGGGCGCCAAGTTTGCCGCAACTATGAATGAATTCGCAAAAACCATTACCGAGCTTGGACCCAATCGGAGATTGGAGGACTTACGATGCAGCAAAGAATAAAAGAAAAAGCCGTAGAACTCCTGCGTAATGGCACAGTCAGCCGCGTTCTCGGATGGAAAACCGGTGAGTTTTTCTACGATTTAACACCTGCGGTATTTGAATCCGCAGAGGAAGTGGAAAAGGATTTTGTATATTCCGGATTCTCCGGCGCAAACCTTTCCAAATATTTAATTGCTCAATCCCGTGCAGAGGGTAAGGTCGCGGTATTTGTAAAGCCTTGTGATTCCTATTCCTTGCAACAGCTTTTGAAAGAGCATCGCATCCTTCGCGAGAATGTCCACATTGTCGGAATTGCCTGCGACGGTATGCTGGATGTGGAAAAAATCCGCGCCGCCGATTGTGAAAATCTTGTTTCCGTACAGGAAAACGGTGATACTTTGACTGTGGAAACCCTCTATGGCAACCACACGCTATCTCGAAACGACTGTCTGTTAGAGCGTTGCCGCGTTTGCAAGAGCAAAAAGGTCGTGGTATTCGACGAAATGCTTGGTGAACAAGGTGAGGAACAGGAATCTGCAAGATTTGACCGTGTTGCAGAGCTGGAAGCAATGACACCTGAAGAACGATTCGATTTCTGGAGAGGGGAGTTGTCCCGTTGTATTCGCTGTAATGCCTGCAGAAATGTCTGTCCTGCTTGTAGCTGTGAAAAATGTGTTTTTGATAACGACAAATCCGGCCTTCGCAACAAAGCTGCGGCAGACCCGTTTGAAGAAAATTTGTTCCACATCATTCGTGCATTCCATGTGGCAGGTCGCTGTACCGACTGTGGCGAGTGCAGTCGCGTTTGTCCGCAAAACATTCCGTTGCACTTACTCAACCGCAAGTTTATTAAGGACATCAACGCGCTGTACGGCACTTATCAAGCAGGTGCGGATATGGAAACCAAATCTCCCTTGACAGACTATACAATCGATGATTGCGAACCCTCAATCGTACACGAAAGAGGAGGTGCAAACGGATGAAAAAAGTTGCAATTTCTCAATTAAATTCGTTGTTTTCTACCATTTCTGCGCAAAAGCAGTTGTTTATTCCGGCAGACGACAGCACCGGTCAGGCAAAGTTTACCCTTTGGAATGATACACTTACATTGAGCAAAAAGCTAAATACCGTACGCAGCGCCAAGGATTTGTTCTTCCCTCAAGTGGAAAATCTGGTAAATTTCAAGGTTGCCGGCAAGAAGATGGAAATTATTGAAAATCGCGATTCGGCAGAGCCGTTCGTGGTATTCGGTGTGCGCGCTTGCGATTGCCGTAGCTTTGATATCCTTGATTCCGTTTTCCTAAGTGAGCCGGTGGATACTTTTTATCAAACGCGCCGTGAAAACGGCTTGGTCATCACACTTGCTTGTAATAAACCTAGCGAAACCTGCTTCTGCGGTGCATTCGGTATCGATGCGGCTAACCCTGCCGGTGATATTACATGTTGGATGGATGATGCTTACCTGTATTGGCAGGCAAACACCCAAAAGGGCGAGGTGTTAACCGATACACTTACCATGCTGACAGATTGCGCCAACGATGAAATTGTCCCCATTCAAGAAAATACACACAAAATTCTGCAAAAACTGCCTCTTAACGATTTGGATTTGTCCGGCTTCGAGAGCGAAAAACTGTTGGAGCTGTTCAACAGCGAAGTGTGGGCAGAGCTTGCCGAAAGTTGCTTAGGCTGTGGCACCTGTACCTTTGTCTGTCCAACCTGCCAATGCTACGATGTGCAGGACTTTGATAACGGCAGAGAAGTGCGTCGCTTCCGTTGCTGGGACAGCTGTATGTACTCTGACTTTACTATGATGGCGCACGGCACAAATCGTCCCACCCAAAAAGAGCGTTTCCGTCAGCGGTTTATGCATAAGCTGGTGTATTACCCCAGCAACAACAATGGCGTATTCGGCTGTGTGGGCTGTGGCAGATGCCTGCAAAAATGCCCCATTCACATGAACATTGTGAAAGTAGCAAAGAAATTAAAGGAGGCAGCCAAATGAGAAACGACCCTTTGATTCCTATGTTGGGCGAAGTTACCATGATTCGTACCGACACGCCGGATGTAAAGACCTTCCGCGTGGTTGGCGTTGACGGTACAAAACCCTTTGTGCACATTCCCGGTCAATGTGCGATGCTTTCCATCCCCGGTGTTGGCGAGGCGTTGTTTTCTATCACTTCATCTCCCACCGAAGATTATTTGGATTTTTCCATTAAAAAATGCGGATGTGTAACCCAATGGCTTCATTCTATGGAGGTTGGTCAGCAGGTAACGATTCGAGGCCCCTACGGAAACGGATTCCCTGTGGATACGGAATTAGCAGGGAAGGACCTTCTGTTTATTGCTGGCGGTATCGGTCTTGCGCCCCTACATTCCGTTATTAACTACTGCCGCCACTATCGCGACCGCTACGGAAAGATTGACATCGTCTATGGCTCCCGTTCCAAGGACGATTTGGTTGACTTCCCCGAAATCATCGATGAGTGGTGCAAGGAAGACGGCATCAATGTCCACCTAACCATCGACAATCCCCAAGAAGGCTGGGACGGTCATGTCGGCTTTGTGCCGAACTTTGTTAAAGAGTTGGCATTTGACACCTCTAAAACCGTACTGATGTGCGGCCCTCCCATTATGATTAAATTCACCTTAGCAGGCCTTATGGAGTTGGGCTTTGCGCGTGAGCAGGTCTATACGACCATGGAGCTAAGGATGAAGTGTGCATTGGGCAAATGTGGCCGTTGTAACATCGGTGATAAGTATGTATGTAAAGACGGTCCCGTATTCCGATTTGACCAGCTTGACGAGCTGCCGGATGAATACTAAGGAGATTTAAGAATGGAAAAATTAGTAACAGTCTATTTCTTTGGAAAGAAATACGAAGTGCCGGAAAGCCTTACCATTATGGAGGCTATGGAATA
>JAZNGK010000207.1:0-9215 GCA_045576395.1 Faecousia sp.
GTCGTAACGGGAAGTGGCATTTCCATATCTGTAAAGACGGAAAACGGTGTTGCCAAAACCCTGCCCAATTATGACAATGGTAATTTCAATTGGGTGGCTGGGACTTCCGTTGATAATACACCGCAAACACCCAACGATGGCGGTGGTGTGGTCAATACGACCGGTTCCCAAGGCACATCCGGTGATTCCAATCCAGATGCACCTACCGACAATACCGTACAGACGGAATCCCTCGAAAATGTGGGAACATCTGAGAATATCGGTTCGGAGAACACCACGGAAACCTCCGGAATAACTACCGGCGAGCCGACAGAGCCGAAGCCCAATGAAAAGGGCGGCATCGGTGGCGGTGCAATTGCGCTGATTGTAATCGGTAGTATTTTGGTGCTGTTAGGTGGCGGTTTTGCGCTCTGCTGGTTTGTCATCAAGCCGGCGTGGCTGATGAACTTGGACCTGTCAAAAATAAAGGCTTTCCTTGCAAAATTGAAACGATAAATATGTACGATTACACCCTGCTATTTTCTTTGTAGCAGGGTGTAATTTTGTACGAAAATCGTTGACAAGAATACCCTTTTGTGGTATATTTAACTGTGTCTGTAGCCAGATAAAAATTGGGAGGAAAGTATATGAAAAAATTATTTGCAATCCTGTTGGTGCTTGCTATGCTGATTCCTATGGGCGTTGTAGCCCAAGCGGAAGAGGTTGGCAGAAAGCCGTACTATTTGTTAACCAGAATGAATGTTGATTACGATCCGGATTACCCCTATGTCGTTACAAACAGCCCCTTCTTTTGGGCACCTGATTTTAAAGAGGGCAGTGATGAACTGAAGGTCAGCAACACACCGGAGGAAACCAAGGAGTATTTTGACGAAATGCCCGATGGCACGCGGTATATTGATATGTTTGCCATTCACCTTGCCTTGCATCAAAAGGTCGAGGACGTTGTCTATATGCACAAGGGCGTGGAGATTTACAAGGAATGGTTTGATGGCTGGCTGAAGGAATACAAGGAAATCGGCGGCAAGATAGATGTTGTCGGCGTAGACTTGGAGTATTTTAACGGCTCCAGCTATTACATTTCGCAAAGCATTAAGACTGACCCCACCATTATCCAAAGAATTGTTTCCAATCCGCGGTACGAAACAGAGATTCGCCCCATGCTGGTCGAGCGCGGCTTTAAGTTCTACGAAAATGTAACGGAAGACACTCCCGAGCTTTTTAGTATCTACTCAAAATCCGGTTCGGAGTACGCGCAGTCCAGAGCAATTTGGGATAATGTTATGCGGATCCGCTATAATGCCTATATCGATGAAGCTATGGAGCCGCTGCATAGATATTATCCCGATGCAGTTTATAATGACTATGAATGTCGTACAAATCTCACTTGGAATAAGTCTTTAGACCAATACGGTAATGTAGAATCTCTTGGCGGTAATACAAACCATGCAGGCGACAGCAGTACTTTGGAAATTTATAATACCAGACCTGCTACTTCCATATTCAAGAACGAATTCAACGAAAAAGTTTACCCCGATATTCTTGGCTATAATAAGGCAGAGTTTGCGGAAACGCCTTATAACTCCTTTATGTGGCATGTCAACGAGGCAAAGCAGGTTGAACGTGCATCGGAAGGCGATTTCAGCGTTTTCATGACACAGTATTTGTATAACCGCAAGAATGTAAACTCTTCCAGTAACAATGCCTATTATACGGAAATCTATTACCATGTCGGTCTTTTGGACCCCCATCCCTTCTATGGTTATTATATTTCCAGCGAGGTTGTGCGCGAAGATGGCGACCCTTATGATGCTGTGAAAGTTGCTAACGACATCATGACGGAGTTGACGAATCTTGGTGGCTATACCGACCGCGAGCCCATTCGTACCGCCGTCGATTGGAACAGCGATTATATCCTCTCCGGTATGTACGCCAACGGCAGAAATCTTTGGCGGATTACCCCGAATACAGACGTTGTTTCCGTAGAGGATTTCAAGGTTGAGGGCACAGATCCCACCTTCTCCGTCAGCGGTAAGACCGTTACCTTCCCCGGTGGTAAAATTATTGCCGACAGCGAGGTCAGCTTCGTTGGCTCTTGTGGTTATTGGGTTGAAACACCCAAGGATGTAACCCCCGTTATCACGCGTGTTGACGATATCTATCGTGTCTATCCGTCCTTCATGGAAGATTTCGAAAAATATGAAGCCGGCTCCGAGTTTAACTATGACAACGCGATACCTGAGGCTGTTTGGCAGTTCAAGAAGACCGGCAAGATTACTTCTGTCGTACAGGCAGATGCCGCAAATGCAGACAACAATGTGTTGGCAGTAACCGGCACCTATACGCTGCGAAATGTTGTGATGCCGTCGCGTATCACAGCAGGCGATGACTACGCCAAGAATCAGGCTTGGGAAGTACAGGTTACGATTCCGGAAGATATGGCCGCTGATGCAGAGATTCTGTTGCTCAACTGCGTTGGGCAGAAGAAGAGCGTTGAAGACTTGGGCGTGAAGATTGCCGGTGGCAAGCTGTATTACAACAATGCCGGTGAATATCAAGAAATGAAGGATGTGAGCCTGTCTGCCGGTACCTATACGATTGTGCGTGAAGTGGACTTTACCAAGGAAGGCGCATTCAACAGCGATTACACAGTTTATGATGCAACCGGCAAGCAGCTGGGTCAGGTGAAGGATGTGCCTATGGCAGACCTTGCTTTGCCCGTTACCACCGTTACCATCGGTTGTTCCAAAGTAGCAGGCGAACCGGTGCTGTTCGATAACTACAAGCTGTATCCCACACAGTGCACCGCCGGCTTTGAGCTGTACGATGCAAAGCTGGGTATGCAAGTAACAGAGCTGGATAAGGCAAGAGATGCCGATACCGCTTATCGTGTCGCGTGGATGAATGCCAGCTTGGAGGAAAAGAGCTATACCGTTATGGCTGCCTACTACAATGGCGATACTTTGGTAGAGGAAAAGGTAGTTGAGGAGCTGAAGTTGGCACCCGGCACCGATGGTGTGAATACCGGTGTTGTGAAGAATGAAACAGAGGGTCAAACCCTGCTCGTCTACTTAAAGGACAACAATTCCAAAGACTCGGACGATGCATCCGCTAAGCCGGGAGATGGAATCTTGGGTGATATCGATAATATGCTTATCTATATTATCGCCGGCGCAGTCGTATTGATTATTGCTGTCGTTGTGATTATCCTTGTTGCTTCGAAGAAGAAAAAGAAGAAAGCAGACGATACACCGGCCGCTGAATAATAAATAGAATCTCCCTGCTGCGCATGCGCAGCAGGGAGAGTTTTTATAGCTTGCGGATATGCAAAGTGCGTATGGCGTTGAGTACCGTAAGCACCATAACACCGACATCGGCAAAAATGGCAAACCACATATTTGCAAAGCCCAACGCACCCAAAAGCAGACAGGCAAACTTGATTCCCAAGGCAATAATGATGTTTTGTCGAACGATATACAGACAATGCCGCGAAATTTGAATGGCTTTTGCAATCTTCGTGGGGTCGTCGTCCATCAATACCACATCTGCCGCTTCAATGGCGGCATCGGAGCCCATAGTGCCCATGGCAATTCCAATGTCAGCGCGGGAGAGAACAGGCGCATCGTTGATGCCGTCGCCGACAAACACCAGCTTACCTGTTTGCTTTACTAGGAGCTGTTCGACCTTTTCCACCTTGTCGCGTGGAAGTAGCTCGCTGTATACTGTTTGGATTCCGAGATTTTTGGCAACTTCTGTGGCAACTGCCGCCCTGTCGCCTGTCAGCATAACCACGTTGTTCACACCGACGGATTTGAGCTTGTCGATTGCTTCTTTTGCATTCGGCTTTTCGGTGTCTGCTATGACAATGTAGCCGGCGTAGCGGTTGTTTACAGCCAAATGAACGACGGCGCCTGCCGATGCATATTCGCGATAAGCAACACCCAAAGCCGCCATGAGCTTGTTGTTACCTACGGCTACGGGGATTCCGTCTACGCTTGCCGTTACACCGTTTCCGCGGATTTCTTCAATATCACAGACACGGTTGCGGTCAATTTCTCTGCCGTACGCGGTAATTATGCTTTTGCTGATAGGGTGAGACGAGGCGCACTCTGCCAAAGCGGCATATTCTACCAGCATTTCCGCAGGCATAGTAACCGGACATACCTCTGTTACGCGGAACACGCCCTGTGTCAGCGTGCCTGTTTTGTCCATCACAACCGTTTTCGTTTTGGACAATGCTTCCAAATAATTGGCGCCCTTGATTAAAATTCCGTGCCGACAGGCACCACCGATGCCGGCAAAAAAGCTAAGGGGAATACTGATAACCAATGCACAGGGACAGCTGATAATCAAAAAGGTAAGGGCGCGATACAGCCAAATATCCCAATGACCGACACTACCCAGCAGGAGATTTGCGATAGGGGGGAGTAGCGCCAACGCCAGCGCGCTATAACAGACAATCGGTGTGTAAATACGGGCAAATTTGGCGATGAAATTCTCAGATTTGGATTTTCTTGTGCCGGATTCTTCCACAAGCTCCAAAATTTTCGATACGGTCGATTCTCCAAATTCTCGCGTGGTAGAAATTTTGAGTACACCGGTCATATTGATACAACCGCTGATAATGGCATCTCCGACATTTACATCTCGCGGAAGACTTTCGCCGGTGAGCGCGCCTGTGTTTAGTGTGGAGCTTCCCGACAGTACGACCCCGTCAATCGGAACTTTTTCACCGGGCTGTACCACAATGATACTGCCGACAGCAACTTCCTCGGGGTCTACCTGCAGAAGCGTTCCGTTTTGCTCTATGTTTGCATAATCCGGACGAATATCCATAAGGGCGCTGATGTTGCGACGGCTTTTTCCGACCGCGTAGCTTTCAAACAGCCCACCCACTTGATAAAACAGCATAACGGCTATGGCTTCCGTAAAATCATAGGTTTTTTGATAGAATCCAAGCAAAATTGCACCGACTGTCGCCAACGCCATTAAGAAGTTTTCGTCAAATACCCGCCGATTGCGAATACCCCGTAGCGCTTTTCTTAAAATGTCATAGCCGATAAGAAAATAGATTGTAAGCGAGAGAATGGTTTTGGGTACGACAGACAGGGGCGTGAAGTGGAGCGCAAGCATCGCAACCGCGGTGATGATAATTCTCAAAAGAGAATGTTTCTGTTTCTTTGACATAGGTACCTCCTGTAAAAATCAGAAGAAAATGTTGCAATCCGGCTCTATTTTCTTGCACACCCGCAATACTTCCTTCATAACGGCTGACGGATCGTAGCCTTCTTCAAATACGATGTGCAATTTTAATGTCATATAATGAATGGTTGCCGATGAAACGCCTGCGACCTTTTGTGCGGCCTGTTCCATAAGGTTTGCGCAGTTGGCGCAGTCAACTTCAATTTTGTAGGTTTTTCTCATGGTGTTACCTCCTAACATTTGACAATTAAGCATCTGTTTAATTGATGCAAACTAAGCATACAACAGCTTATGCTGAATGTCAAGTAAAAACAATAAAATGCTTGTTTAATTGTTTATTTTATGCTATATTTAATATAGAAAGGAGTTGCGCGATATGACAGAAAAGCAATTACCCCATCAGCATGCCCATTATGGAGCGAAAATGACCCGTCAATTAGACCGAATAGCGGATTTTCAAATTGTTGCAGAAGTCTTTAAGCAATTATCCGATAGCAGTCGTGTGCGGATTTTTTGGCTGTTGTGCCATTGTGAGGAATGTGTGATGAACATTTCCGCTTTGGTGGATATGTCAAGCCCTGCGGTGTCCCATCATTTGCGACAGCTTAAGACGAACGGCTTAATCGTGAGCCGTCGCGAGGGGAAAGAGGTTTATTATAAGGCAGCTGATACTGAAGGAAGCCATCTGCTACACCGCACCATTGAGCGGATTATGACCATAAATTGCCCCCAATAGGTTGTTGACAGGAATAGGCATATCTGCTATGATATATAATAGGAAATTTTGTGGAATTGTATTTTTTACAAGGCGTTTGAAAGCGAAAAAATAAAGGAGCAAACGAAGTATGGATTTCTTATTAGACGGCTTTTTAGCCGTAACTTGGCAACAGCTTGTTATGTATGCTGTGGGCGTTGTGCTGATTTACTTAGCGATTAACAAAGGATATGAGCCTGCATTGTTATTGCCTATGGGCTTTGGCGCGATTTTGGTCAATTTGCCCTTCTCCGGTGTTCTCAACCAAGAGATTACCGGCATTGGCGAGGTCCATGGCATTATCCAATGGCTGTTTGAAATCGGTATTGAGGCAAGTGAGGCGATGCCGTTACTTCTGTTTATTGGTATTGGCGCGATGATTGACTTTGGTCCTCTGCTGTCTAACCCCAAGATGTTTTTGTTCGGTGCCGCGGCACAGTTCGGTATCTTCTTCGTGGTTATCGTAGCGCTGATTTTGGGCTTTGATTTGCGCGATGCGGCATCTATCGGTATAATTGGCGCGGCTGACGGCCCGACCTCTATTTTGGTATCGCAGGTGCTCAAATCTGCCTATGTCGGACCGATTGCGGTGGCGGCATATTCCTATATGGCGTTGGTACCTATTATTCAGCCTGTGGCAATTAAAATGGTTACCACCAAAAAAGAGCGCCAAATTAAGATGCCCTATAATCCCGGTAATGTGTCGAAGGGTTTGCGGATTGCGTTCCCTGTGATTGTAACTGTGATTGCAGGCTTTATTGCGCCGACTTCTGTTGCGCTCGTAGGCTTCTTGATGTTTGGCAATCTGCTTCGTGAGTGTGGCGTGCTCAATAGCCTGTCCACCTCTGCGCAGAATGAGCTTGCAAACCTCATTACGCTTCTACTCGGCATTACGATTTCCTTCTCCATGCGTGCGGAGGATTTTGTCAATGTGAATACACTTCTCATTATGGCGTTGGGCCTGGTAGCCTTTGTCTTTGACTCGATTGCCGGTGTGATGTTCGCGAAGTTCATCAATCTGTTCTCTAAGAACAAGGTCAACCCGATGGTTGGCGCAGCCGGTATTTCAGCATTCCCCATGTCTGCCCGTGTAATCCAAAAGCTGGGTCAAGAGGCTGACAGCCAGAACTTCCTGCTCATGCACGCGGTCGGTGCAAATGTGTCCGGTCAGATTGCATCTGTTTTGGCAGGCGGTATGATTTTGAATCTGGTGCCGAAAATGCTGGAATTGCTGGGTTAATAGGGGGTAAATGAATATGAATATGGAAGCTTTGACCTTTGGTGTGCAGCTGCTTTGGCAGGGTATGCTGGGTATCTTCGTGGTGATGGCAGCTATCAGCTTGATTGTTTATGTAATCACCAAGTTTCCTAGAAAGAAATAAACAAAAACGGGTGCGTTGTTCAAACGCACCCGTTTTCATATTACGCTTAAAAGATAACCTGCTTATCTTCCGAAATTCCAAGGGTTTTGCGGTTGCTGATTTTGCGCTTGCGTATTTTCCTGCTTTGCGGATTGAATTTGCTCACCGATTGTAAGGGTCAGCTCCAGCGTGTTGCCTTGGCGATAGACAGTCAGCTTTAGCACATCCTCCGGTGCAGAGTTGTTTACCACACTCACCACATCGGCACTTCCGGAGATTGCTTCGCCATTGATATGGGTGATGATGTCATTTACTTGCAAGCCTGCTTTGGCGGCCGGTCCGTCCTCGGCAACGCCCTTTACTGCTGCGCCCTGTGGCAGACCATAGCTTTGTGTTTCGGCACTTACAGTCGTAACAGACACGCCGATATAAGGTTTGGATACATAGCCCTTTTCGATGGTACTCCCGGCGATGCTTTCGGCCTTGTTCATGGGAATGGCGAAGCCGATGTTGTCAATGGATGCCTCGGAGGCGGAACTGCTGGAATATTTGGCGTTGGTGATGCCGATAACCTCTCCGTACAGATTGAATAGTGCACCGCCGGAGTTACCGGAGTTAATGGCGCAATCCGTCTGCATCAGCCGCATGGTTGCCCCGTTGGACATGGTAATCTCCCTGTCCTTTGCGCTGATGGCACCGGAGGTAAGGGAGAAGGTCAGTTCACCCAAAGGGTTGCCGATTGCCACCACACTGTCGCCCACATTGATATTGTCGGAGTTTCCAAGCACCACAGGTACAAGATTTTCCGCATCAATTTTCAAAACCGCGACATCGCTGCCTTCGTCGTAGCCAATCAGCGTTGCCTTGTGCGAAGTTCCGTCGTACATCGTAACGGTAATGGAATCGGAATCCTCTACCACATGGAAGTTCGTGAGAATATATCCATCGCTTGTGAAGATGAAGCCGGAGCCGGAGGCGGCAGCGGTGGTTTGATATCCCCAAAAGTTGGTGGTGATAGAGGTAGTGATGCCAACTGTGGAATTTACATTCGCGGCATAAACCTCTGCTTGGCTCATAAGCTTGCTTGTGTCAAGCTTGATAATATCCAAAACGGCATTTTCGCGCTGACCTTCCACCAAGGTGGATATTTGCGCATTGTTTTGCGGTGCGTTCTCTTTTTGGAATAACAGCATACTGCTTGCGCCGATAATTCCACCTAAAAGACTGCAAAACAGGGCAATTGCAACGATTTTTCCGGCAGTCCATTGGGATTTTTTCTTTTCCTGCGGTGTGTATGGGGGCTCGGAATCCCATGAAAATTGGTTGTCTTGATTTTCGAATGGCTCTTGCATACGGCAAAACTCCTTTTCTTTTTTGTGATTATTTTACCGCATTATGCAAATTCAATGCTGAACGGAAAAAGAACGAACTGTAAAAATTTTATGAAAATAGAAACTTTTGGATGAGTGAAGGGGTGATGCTTGACAAATGATTTTTGCCATGCTACAATAGGCAAAACCGATGAGGAAGAGTGAGTAGGCTTTACCCCTTTTTCTTGCAGAGAGCCGCAGATGGTGGAATTGCGGCAGAAAATGTAAGGCTGAATGGACTTCCGAGGGCAAACGGAACGAAGGAAACTTTTAGTATGTGCGCCGGAGCTGACCCTCCGTAAGCAAAGGTCTGCATATGGTAGTATGCGTAAAGTGGACGCGTCGCGTCAAGCCGGGTGGCACCGCAGGATTTTTTGTCCTGTCCCAGCTCAAAACTGGGGCAGGATTTTTGTTTTGTCCCTAGGGTGAGAGGACGCGAATCAAAATAGGTTTTCAGACGTCTGCATTCCCCAATACATCAGGAGATCCCTTGATAATACACAAAGTATTGTCTGCGGGAATTTCTGTGTC
>JAZNGK010000208.1:0-6874 GCA_045576395.1 Faecousia sp.
CAATTTACAAGGTACATCCCCCACCGCCACGCGGTGAGCTTGACTATCTTAGCACGCCATACCCTCTTTGTCAAGAAGTTTTTTCCCTATTTTACAAAATTTTTTCTAGGAATTTTTCGTTAGTAAAAATCGCTCGTCAAATACCTGCAAATACGGCAAATTATCCCCTGTTTCCCAATCTTTCAACCGCGGTAACCGACCATGGACTGACAGGTATTTGGTGCAATCGGTCAGCTTTACGCTTTTATCTGCCATACAGACCTTTACAGACTTTTTCAGGCAGCCACGCAGCTGCTCCGCCACATCCTGTGCATCTTCACCAATCAACAAGTATTCTGCGGTATCCAAATAGACTGTGCCGGGGGTAGTAGCCTTTAGATTCTCCAACGCCGCCAGCCCGTCCGTTCCCTTGCCGAAATCCTCCGTATCCGTGGCAATCACCACTTGGTCTGCCTCTTTATAAACCAGCACCACCTCCACCGGATGCAAATTGCCGATGTCTGCGCCCTCCACCGGCGCAAAGCGCAACGCAATGAGTGCTACTATATATATAAGGATACGCTTCATTTTTGATTTCTCCTGTCCAATGGTTTTAGCTTTGGGTTGCGAAATTTCATCGTTTTCAATTGCGGTCGCAGGAATTTTCCCGAACGGGACAGATACGACATGCCCAAAGAACGCAGGCTTCCCAAATGAATCAGCAAAATGAGTGCACCTGCCGCCACACCATAGATGCCACCGATTGCCGCCAGCACACCAATGGCAAATCGCCACACGCGTACCGCCTCTGCCAAATCACGATTCGGCAACACAAAACCGCAAATTCCCGTAATGCTCACCGCAATCAGCGCAACCGGAGAAATCAGTCCTGCCTCCACAGCGGCTGTGCCGACCACAATACCGCCCACAACAGACACCGATTGCCCAACCGCTTGTGGCAAATGGATACCGGATTCTTGCAGCAGCTCAAAAGCAATCAGAAGACCCAGCACCTCCGATATGGTGGTAAAGGGCACCGCCTGCTTGCTTTCAATTATAGAACGGAGCATAGGCATTGGAATCACCGCTTGGTGATAGGTTGCCAATGCAATATAGATACCCGGCAACAAAAGACTAACCAGCAACGCAACATACCGCAAAATCCGCAAAGCCGATGCCCCGATAAAGTCCCGATTTCTATCCTCCGCACTATCCATGAGGTACATCAAATCCGCAGGCGCCAAGTATCCCAAAGGCAAGCCGTCTACCAGCAGGCCCACCCTTCCCTCTAAAATACCCTGACAGAATCTGTCTGTGCGCTCGGTATACTGTATCAGTGGAAAGGCGGTAACTCTAGAGCCGGTTACATACTCCTCTACCGCAGATGATGACAGCAGTCCGTCAATGTCGATGGTGTCGAGTCGCGTTTTCATCTGCTTTACCAGCTCCGGATTGGTCAAGCCCTCCAAATACACAACCGTTACATTGGTTAACGAGCGCTTGCCCACCTTGGTTTCATACAACCGCAAATCGGGGGAACGCAAATGACGACGAATGAGGCTGGTATTAGTGCGTATAGTTTCCACAAAGGCATCCTTCGGACCTTTAACGGTGTTTTCCACCTCCGGTGCATTCAGTCCTCGCTTTTCACCGGTCCTTACCTCAAAGGCAAGCGCGCCAACCTCCGGAAACAGCACCACACAGAATCCGTTGACCAATTTCAAAGCAACGGTATCCAAATCCTTACAGGGGTCTGCCACAGAATTATACACCATACCCTCCAGCGCGAAGGTATAAAGCGCCTGCATATTCGGCGCAGACAGATGTTCTGTGATGGGCTTAAACACATATTCCGACACAGCACCTCCCGAAACCAAGCCATCGATGGCATAGGTGTAAAGGGTAAATTCTCCGCATTTTAACGGGCGATAAACAAAATCTCCTGCCCCTTGGAAAATTTTTCGTATATTGTCGTTCGTAACCGCACCGGAATACATTCTCCTCACCTCATAGGGTAGTTTACCCAAAAAAAGGCGGTTTATAATTGCAATTTTCTCTCGATGGTGGTATAGTTACTACAATGTATTGTTTTTTTGGAGGATTTTCCATGTCTTCTGTAATTGCTGCCATCTCAACCGGCAACCAAATCAGCGCCATCGGTATTCTGCGGCTGACGGGAGAGGGCTGTGCCGAAATTGCCGGAAAGGTCTTTACCTGCAACAGCGGCGTCCCTCTGTGGGAAGCACCCAATCGAAAATTGGTATTGGGTACTTTGCAGGACACAAAGGGCCGCATCATCGACCAGTGTATGGCGGTCTACACCCGCGCACCCCACACTTACACCGGAGAAGACACCGTTGAGTTTCATTGTCATGGCTCACCGGCTGTGCTTGCCGAGGGATTAAACGCCCTGTTTCTTGCCGGTGCCGTACCTGCCAAGCGCGGAGAATTCACCAAGCGCGCCTTTCTAAACGGGCAATTGGATTTGACACAGGCAGAAGCGGTGATTGACTTAATTGAAGCAGAAACCGCGGATGCCGCCGCCAATGCCGCCGGACAGGTGGGTGGGCGTTTACAAAAACAGCTTGCACCCATTTACGATGATTTAACCAACCTGTGCAGTCATTTTCATGCGGTTTTGGACTATCCCGACGAGGATATTGCGGATTTTGGTTTGGACAGTTACAGCACTTCCCTGCGAAACAACGCCAAGGCGCTGTATGCCCTCCTGCAAACTTACGGGCAGGGTCGGATTCTGACACAAGGCGTTACGGTAGCCATCGTGGGTAAACCGAATGTAGGCAAGTCGAGTCTGTTAAACGCCTTAGCAGGCTTTGAACGCGTGATTGTTACGGAGATTGCCGGCACGACCCGCGATACGGTAGAGGAAACCGTTATGCTGGGGCACACCCGTCTGCGCCTAATTGACACAGCCGGCATCCGACAGACCGACGACCGCATTGAGGCAATCGGTGTTTCGCGTTCCAAGCAGGCGGTGGAGCGCGCGGATTTGGTACTGTTTGTATGCGACGGCTCTCAGCCCCTTTCGCAAGAGGACAGAGATGTAATTGCGCTGTGTGCAGATGCGGAAAATGCCATCGCACTCATCAACAAAGCCGATTTGGGCGCTGTAGTTGTGCCTGCCGACCTGCCGTTTATGCAGGTGATTTCCATTTGCACCAAGACCGGTGCAGGTCTTGAGAAACTAGCTGATGTGGTGGACACTCTGTTTGCCGGAAATGCCCCTTGCGACGGCTCTATTCTCACCAATCCCCGACAGTTTGATGCCATTCGCCGTGCCTATGAAGCTATGCTAAATGCCCTGCAAGGTCTAAAATTAGGGCAGACACCGGACGCGGTGCTGACCGATGTAGAAATGGCTATGGAAGCCATGGGTGAGGTTACCGGCAACACCGTTCGCGAAGATATTACCGCCAGAATTTTTGAACGCTTCTGCGTTGGAAAGTGAACATTATGATTTATTTAGACAATTCTGCCACCACGAAACCTTGCCAAGAGGCTTGTGTGGCTATGGCTGATGCCATGACTGCCCATTGGGGGAATCCCAGCGCGCTTTACGCCTTTGGTATTGACACAGCCGCCAAGCTCCGCAGCGCACGACACAAGGTTGCCGTTGCTATGGGTGCCGAGCCGGACCGCGTATTCTTCACCTCGGGCGGTACAGAGGCGGATAATTGGGCAATTTTCGGCACAATCAAACGATATGGCAAAAAGAACAAGCACATTATCACCACCGCTGTGGAGCATCACGCCATTTTGCATTGTATGAATGAGCTTGCGCACCAAGGGTATGAAATCACCTATCTGCAACCGGATAAGACGGGCGCGGTTTCTCTCGATGCGCTCAAATCCGCCCTGCGGTCGGACACCGCGTTGGTTTCCATTATGATGGTCAACAACGAAACGGGTGCGGTTATGCCCATCTCGCAAATGGCAAAGCTCACCCACAAGCTCGCTCCAAACGCGATTTTCCACACCGATGCGGTACAGGGCTTTTTAAAAATCCCCTTCTCTGCCAAGACCCTGGGTGCGGATTTAATCTCGGTTTCGTCCCACAAGGTACATGGACCAAAGGGCGCAGGTGCGCTATATATCAATCCCAAGCTCAAGTCCTTCCCCCCGTTGTTATTTGGCGGCGGACAGGAAGGCGGTTTCCGTAGCGGCACAGAGGGCACACCGGCAATCTTCGGCTTTGCCGCTGCCTGTGAAGCCTGCAAAGCCACCCTGCAAGCCGATATCACCAAAGAAAATACACTTTTGAATGAATTGACAGAAAAGTTATGTAAACTAGATGGACTTATGATAAACGGGGCGCATCAAGCACCCCATATTCTCAACCTGTCCATTCCGGGTCTACCCACCCAAAACACTATTAACATTTTACAGGACAACGGCATCTGTGTATCTGCCGGCTCTGCCTGTGCCAAGGGGCATCGCAGTCATGTACTCACCGCAATGGGGTTAAGCCCCGAAATCATAGACGGCTCGTTCCGTATATCCATTTGCAGGGATACCACAAAAGAAGAGCTGGACAAGCTGGCGGAAGTAATCCAAACCGAGCTGCTCCCCCGCGCCAGATGACAAGGCGCCATGCTTTCTCACCGACGGGAAAGTTTAATAGATTAGAATTGAAAAAAGTGCGGGCGTGTTGGTTATTCAACACGCCCGTGATTTTATTTTACAATCTCAAATTGCTGGTCTGCGGTGAGGTCTACCACCGTACAATCGTTAGCATAGGTGCACTCAGGGAGAATAATCATAGCCGCCAATTCATCTGCATTGGCAGGCAGCGGCGCCAAATGCCAAATAGCCGCATTCATCTTCACCAAGGTGTGCTTGGGCACCAAAAATGCCTTCGCCTGTTCGGTAACCGGTGTGCCGGCAGAAGCAGGCGCCACATGCAGAATCATATCATCGTTCATGGGCAGAATCATCTCCCATGTGGTCGTATGATACTCCTGCTGGGTAATTATCATTTTGGCAGGCTTTTTCACCAAAATCGGAGAGTAGCCAATGCGGTGATTGCTGTCGGCATTGACTCTGTCCGGGAAGAAGCGGTGAAGCTCGCCGCACAGGGCATGACCCTGCGGATGCTCCATGGAATAGAAATGACCAAAGGGTGCAAACGCCTCGTATGTAAGAGGCTCTACATGAATTTGACGCACTGTATTTTCCTCCTCAAGTTTAACGGATAATTCTATTTTAGCTTGCTTTGTTTTTTCTGTCAACGGCAAAAATGAAATCATTTTACTTTTTCATTTTCCTGCGCTAAGCGATTATTTCCAGCTTGCTTCTACGCTTTCCAATGCCTCAATGCCGGAAACGGACAGTTCTTCCGTAACCACAGGGCTGGTAAGCGCGCCCTCTTGGATACACCGGTAGATATGTTCCACCTCATACACAAGCTCATGCACACAGGGGAATTCCACAACCTGCGGAGGTTCACCTTGGATATGAAAAATCGCCTTGCGTGCCTTCCAATATTCGGGGATTTCCACATATCCCTTTGTGCCATACAAATAGGCGGTATTGCCCAAAATCGCACGGGTACTGTTGTGAATACTAAACAGCACACCGCAATCCATTTCTCCTGAGAGGATATACTGCCATTCTGTTCCGTCTGCCATAGCGGACTTTGTACCGCTAATGTGCTTCATCGGTCCAAACAGCCATTGAAGCAGTTGCACCGCATAAATGCCGCTGGACAGCAGCGTACCGCCACCTGCGGATTTATCAAACATCCAAGCATTATAGCTCGCAGGAAAGCTGTGCTGGAGCATCGCCATATGGATTTCGCCCAGCTCTGCGATGCGTTCCCTGACCGCCAAAATCGCAGGCAAAAACAGCATCTTTTCCGCTTCCATAAAGAACAGACCCTTTTCTCTCGCTAATGCAAACAGCTCTCTTGTGTGGGCAGCGGTGGTCGTACAAGGCTTCTCGCAAATCACATGCTTGCCCATTTCCAACGCGGCCTTTGCCAGCGGATAATGTTGGGCATTGACCGCAGAAATATAAACAATCTGCACCGTTTCATCCTCTAACAGCGCTTGATGACTTCCGTAAGCCTTGGGGATATTCCACAACGCAGCCTTCTCGGCGGCTTTCTCCAAAGTACGCGAGGACACCGCCACAATTTCACCCAAACCCGTTTCCCGTACCGCCGCAATAAAGCGCGGTGCGATAGAAGAGGTGCTCAAAATACCATAATTCATACGACTCTCCTTTGTGCATTTCTATCCGCATTATACTGTATTTTATTCCCTTTTGCAACGAATTTGATTGCTTTTTTGTCTGCTATGGCGTATACTGACCTTAAAGAAAGGGCGGTGGCAAGCGTGATTGATTTACATTTACATTTAGACGGCTCTCTATCTCCGGAGACCGTGATACAGCTGGCAGGCTGTGCCAATATTCCCCTGCCCTGCGACAATCCGGATTCGCTACGCGCGCAGTTGCAGGTAACACCGGATTGTCGGAACTTAGGAGAATATTTGGAGAAGTTTGACCTGCCCTTGCAGGTTTTGCAAACGGAAGAAACCCTCTGCCTTGCTGTTTACCTCTTATTAAAACAACTGTCAGAAGACGGCCTTTGCTATGCGGAAATCCGCTTTGCCCCCCAACTGCACTTAGCCAAGGGTCTTACCCAACAGCAGGTGGTTGCCGCGGCGGTAACGGGTTTAGAAAAAGGTATTGCCGAATTCCCGATTTCGGCACAGCTGATTCTGTGCTGTATGCGTGGGGATACCAACCGCAAGGAGAATTTGGAAACGATTCATATTGCAAAGCAATTCTTGCACAAGGGCGTATGTGCGGTAGATTTGGCAGGCAACGAAGCCGCTTATCCCACAGAGGGCTTTGCAGATATTTTTGCCGA
>JAZNGK010000209.1:0-3847 GCA_045576395.1 Faecousia sp.
ACTGAGCTATAGCAGCATTTATTAACAGCTTTGCTATTATAACCCACCGATATAGAAAAGTCAACCCTTTTTCTCACTTTTTTGTGGCCGTAATTCGCTAAACAGCGCACTGCCCAAAATCAGCACAGCACCCATTGCTTCCTGCCATCCAAAATGTTCTCTCAGCAGCAGGGCAGACAGGATAATCGCCACCACCGGATCCAGATAACTAAACAGCGCCACAGTCTGGGAGGACAGCCTTCCCATGGCGCCAAAATACATACAGTAGCAGATGCCGGTATGTACAATGCCCACAACCGCCAGCATCAGATATCCCATTCCATCCATTCCGGACAGGTCAAAACCCTGACTTGCAAAGCAATAGGGTAGGATCACCAGCGCCGCCGCAGCCAATTGAATGACCGTCTTATCATAGGCGGAGATAGGACCTAGTTTTTTATTCAGAAACATAACCGTAGCATACAGCGTCGCTGCGCCCACTCCGCAGACAATGCCCTTGCCTCCGGATATACCGCCATATAATACTCCGGATACGAACACCATACCCAGCAGCGCCGCAGCGGAAAGCAAGAGCTTCTTGACGGTGAGCCGTTCCCCCAGCAGAGGACTTGCCAGCACCAGAAATACCGGTGCTAAGTAATAGCAGATGGTGGCTGTTGCTACAGTGGTGTAACGGTAGGCTTCAAACAGCAAGATCCAATTCCCACCGATGGCTACACCGGACAGGAGCAATAGGGAAAGATTCTGTTTTATCTCAGAAGAATTCAGCTTTTTCCCGGTGAGCGCCATCACCAAAAGGAGGGTTACCACCCCCAATGCGCCCCGGAAAAAGGCGATGGTTGCCGAGGGCAGAGGAATCTGCCGTACGAAAATTCCCACCGTGCCGAACACCAGCATTGCCGTTAGAAAATTACATTTTGTTCGATTCATTCCTGTTCCCCCCATTGTGGATAAGCTTCAAACCGCTGTTGCGTTCCTTTGTACGGAAAGGAAATACAGCAGGAAAACAGCATCGGCACTGTGGCAGAGTCCCGACTGCCATATTTATGGTCCCCCACCAGCGGATATCCGCGGCTGGCAAATTGGACACGGATTTGATGACTTCTTCCTGTATACAGCCGTATCCGCACCAGGCTCTGTGCGCCTGCCCTTAAATTATGATAGGTCAAGCGTGCCGACTTCACACCGGTGCGTTCGCGTTTTACCACGAATACCTTATTTTTTCGGCTGTCCTTAAACAGCAAGTCCGTCCAATCCCCGTTATCGGGCGGTGTGCCATGCACCAAGGCGACATATTCTTTGACCATTTCACCTTGCGCGATAGCCTTCGACAATTGCCCTGCCGTCTGCTTATTGCGTGCATAGACCATCACGCCACCCACATTTTTATCCAATCGGTGGAGTGTAAACACCGCACCGCCCAGCTGCGCACTTAACTGCGCAGGCACTTCCTGCTCCGCATCCAAGCCCACAGGCTTGATGCAAACCGCAAAATCTGCATTGGCATACAAAATCTCCACCGAATCACCTCGCATTTAGTATAGCAAATTTTTGCGAATTGTCAAAATAATTGAAATACGGTTGAATTTTCCCCAAATGCTTGTATAATGGATTATGTTTCAGGAGGTGTGCAAATGACCACAAAGGATTATCAAAAGAGAAGCCCTCTTTTTATATTTTTGCAGTACTTCGGCAACCACAAAAAGCTGTTTGCCCTAGATGTTATCTGTGCCTGTTTGATTGCAGGTGTCGATTTGGCCTTCCCGCTGGTTACCCGTAGCGCCCTGTATGATATGCTACCGGGGCAGATGTATCAGACCTTTTTTATTGTGATGGGCGTGGTAGTGCTCAGCTATATATTGCGCTCTGTTCTAAATTTCATCGTCGCCTACTATGGCCATATGTTCGGCGTGCGGGTAGAGGCAGATATCCGTCGGGATTTGTTCCGCCATATGCAAACCCTGAGCTTCGATTTTTATGACCGCAACCGCACCGGCAAGCTGATGAGCCGACTGACCTCGGATTTGTTTGAGCTGGTTGAGCTGTCCCACCACGGTCCGGAGGATTTAATCACTTCCACACTCACCATCGTGGGCGCGCTGATTGTGATGGGCTCTATCCAATGGCAGCTTGCTGTTGTGGTGCTGTTGATGATTCCCGTTTTCCTAACCTTGGTAATGTGTATGCGTCGACGAATGGGCCGCGCCTCTATCACCGCAAAGGAAACCACAGGCCACATCAACCAAGAGATTGAATCCAGCCTGTCCGGTGTGCGTACCGCCAAGGCGTTTGCCAACGAGGATGCCGAAAGTCGTCGGTTTGACAACGCAAATACTATCTTCAAAACCGCAAAGCGTGAGTTTTACAAGGCTATGGGTATCTTCCACAGCTCGGTTGAATTCTTCCTGTGTAGCTTAAATGTGGTAGTTATCGGTATGGGTGGCTACTATGTGATGAAAGGCAGTATGGACTACCGCGATTTGGTTACCTTCTGCCTGTATATCACCTCGTTTGTAGGGCCTATGCGAAAGCTGTCCGGCTTTTCCGAGCTGTTTGCCAACGGCTTTGCCGGTCTGAAACGGTTTGTGGACATCATGAAAATGGAGCCTACCGTAATGGACAAGCCCAATGCGCCGGACCTGCAAAATGTGCAAGGCGCTATCTCTGTTGAGCAGGTGTCGTTTGCCTATGACGGAGATTTGGATGTGCTCCACGATGTAACCCTGTCGATTACGCCCGGTGAAACGGTGGCGATTGTCGGCCCGTCCGGTGGTGGCAAGACGACATTATGTCAACTAATTCCCCGTTTCTACGATGTGTCCTCCGGTGCAATCAAGATTGATGGTATGGATATTCGAGATGTCAGTCAGAAATCCATTCGGCAAAACATCGGCATTGTTCAGCAGGAGGTCTTCCTGTTTGCCGACACCATTTTTGAGAATATCCGCTACGGCAAACCCGATGCGACCATGGACGAGGTCGTCGAGGCCGCCAAAAAAGCAGAGATTTACGAGGACATTCTCGCAATGCCTAACGGCTTTGAAACCTATGTGGGTGAGCGCGGCACGCGCCTATCGGGTGGACAAAAGCAACGGGTTGCGATTGCCCGTATTTTCCTAAAGAATCCGCCCATTTTAATTTTGGACGAAGCAACCTCGGCGCTAGACTCTGTAACCGAGGCCAAAATCCAACGCGCCTTCGATGCCCTCTCGCAAGGGCGTACCACCTTGATTATTGCCCACCGCCTGTCCACCATTCGCGCGGCACAGCGAATTGTTTCCATTTCCGACGGGGTGATTGCCGAATGTGGCACTCACGATGCGCTTGTGGAAAAAGGCGGTATCTACGCCAAATTATACCAAACCCAAAACGCCCGATTCCAATAACCGTACGGTTATAAAAAAAGACACCGTTTTTCTAAAATTTCCCCTTGCAATTTTG
Organism: Faecousia sp.; assembly: GCA_045576395.1. Classification (GTDB taxonomy): domain Bacteria; phylum Bacillota; class Clostridia; order Oscillospirales; family Oscillospiraceae; genus Faecousia. Next base: position 3,442 of record JAZNGK010000209.1, read on the forward strand.
AGAAAGATGGTGTATACTGTCCTAGTAATTGCCGGTGTGATGGAATTGGTAGACGTAGTGGACTCAAAATCCACCGCCAGCGATGGCGTGCGGGTTCGAGTCCGGCCACCGGCACCAAAAATCCTGAATGCGAAAGCATTCGGGATTTTTACTTTTTACCTCTTCACTCTTCACTTTTCACTAAAAACGCATTCCGGATTTTTGGAAAGTAATAAGTAATAGTGAATAGTGAAGAAGTTGCGGTATCCGCTTCGCGGATGATTTAAATAATTTATTTTCTTAGTAAATATACTGTTTTTCGACTGCAAAAACCGTTGGTATTACTCACTTTTTGCTTGAATCCTATAAGACAACTCGTACCAAAAATCCTGAATGCGAAAGCATTCGGGATTTTTACTTTTTACCT
>JAZNGK010000210.1:0-2721 GCA_045576395.1 Faecousia sp.
CCGCAGGCAATATACTGCGCCAACTGCTCCAAGGTACGACGACGCAAATCGGCAGGTGTCTGCCGGACTGTGATGGTGTGCATATCCGCCATAAAGTAGAAACAATCGTACTGCTCTGCACGCGAGCTCCAATTCTTAATCGCACCCAAGTAATTGCCCAAATGTAAATCTCCGCTGGGCTGGATGCCGGATAACATTCTCTTCTTTGCCACTTCTTCCATTTTACTCGCCTCGTTTTCTTAAGTTCCTTGTATTTTACCACATCCCCAAGAAAAAGGCAACGAAAAATTGACTTTCTACCCATATCTATGCTACAATATCCAAAGAATTTCAAAATGAGGTAACGACTATGGATTATCAAATACTTGCAGATTTGCTTTTCCCCAATGTAACCGACACGCCCGAAGCGTTGGAGGAGAGATTCCCTCCCCGAAATCACCCCGAAGGTGCGGTCATCACCCGTATGGCACCGTCGCCCACAGGCTTTGTTCATTTAGGCAATTTGGTACAGGGTCTAACCTCCGAGCGCATGGCGCACCAAAGCGGTGGCGTGCTGTTTTTGCGTGTGGAGGACACCGATGCCAAGAGAGAAGTTCCCGGCGCGGTTGAGGTACTGATTGACACCTTGAAGCACTACGGCATCGAATTTGACGAGGGCGCTACCCACGGCGGTGATTTTGGCAATTACGGTCCGTACCGCCAGCGTCAACGCGCAGGCATTTACCATGTATATGCCAAGGAATTAGTCAGCAAGGGTATGGCATATCCCTGTTTTTGCACCGAGGAAGAGTTGACCGCAATGCGGGAAAAGCAGGAGGCAAACAAGGAAACCACCGGCTACTACGGCAAGTACGCCATGTGGCGCGACCGCTCCTTATCAGACATTCAAGCACAGCTTTCCGCAGGCAATCCCTGGGTGCTTCGTTTCCGCAGTACCGGTTCAATTGAAAATCAATTCAAGTTTGACGATTTGGTAAAGGGCAAGCTGACCATTACGGAAAATGACATTGACCATGTCCTGCTCAAGTCCGACGGCATCCCCACCTACCATTTTGCACACGCTGTGGACGACCACTTGATGCGCACAACCCATGTGGTTCGCGGAGATGAATGGCTACCCACTCTGCCGTTCCACATTCAGCTGTTTCAAGCCTTGGGCTTTAAGCTCCCTAAGTATGTGCACATCGGACCGCTGATGAAAATGGACGGCAACTCCAAACGGAAACTCTCCAAGCGGAAAGACCCGGAGTTGGCTCTGACCTTCTATAAGGCGGAGGGTTTCCCCGTGGAAGCGGTTTACGAATACATTATGACTCTGCTGAACTCCAACTACGAGGATTGGCGCAGAGCCAATCCAGGTTTGCCTGCCACCGAATTTAAGTTCAGCGCCAAGAAGCTGAATCCTGCAGGAAACCTGTTTGACTATGCGAAGCTGACGGATGTTTCCAAAAATGTCATCGCCACCATGGACGCAGAAAAGGTATACACACTTCTGTTGGAATGGGCGCGGGAATTTGATACGGATTTCGCAAGCAAGCTCGAAAGCAATCCTGCCTATGCCAAGGCAATTTTAGCAATCGGTCGCGGTGGCAAAAAGCCCAGAAAGGATATTGCTGTTTGGAAAGAGGCCAAGGCTTATATGGGCTTTTTCTACGATGAATACTTGGAAAAACCCGTATTCGACGAGAAATTCTCTGCCGAAACCGTTCAATCGGCGCTTGCCAAATTCGTGGAGCGTTTCGATATCGCCGACGATTCCGCCGTTTGGTTCGACAAGGTCAAGGCTATTACCGAGGATATGGGCTTCACCACCGATATGAAAGCCTACAAGGCTGACCCCTCTGCCTTCCCCGGCACGGTTGCCGATGTGTCCACCTTTATCCGGCAGGCAGTTACAGGAAAGACCAATTCCCCCGACCTATATACGGTTATGCAGTTTTTGGGCTACGAGAAAACCGTAAAAAGAATCAAGGCGGTAATGGAGAATCTATAATACAAAAAGCGTGCAACTGTTGTTGCACGCTTTTTTGCGGACGAGCAATGCTCGCCCCTACAAAGAGAGTTTATAGATTGATATTGCAATCAAATGCAATATATGTTATATTATATTTGTGAACGGGGACGGCACCCATAACAAAAAACAGCATCACGCCACCAAATATTTACGGCAAGGGGGATGACACCCATCGAAAAAAACATCATTGTTGTAGATGAAAACGGAAAAGAATATGAGGCTACCTACCCAAAAAGGGCAAAAGGGCTTGTAAAAAACGGCAGGGCACGCTTCATAGATGAACATACTATATGCCTTGCGTGTCCGCCAAATACAGAATTGGAGGACAAGAATATGTCAAAAATCACATTAACAGAGGCTTGGAATCGTATCGTCGCTACACAAGGCCAATTAGGAAATATCGAAAGAATTCTGTTTTTTGTAGAATCTGTTAATGAATCTGCAAATTTTGTTGACGTAGAGAGTGCGGATTCTGAACATGATGGGACACCGTTAGAGTATTGTCCCCAAGTTGCACTGGAGAAAATACAAGCAATGAAAGAAATTGCCTGTACCCGCGAAAAGACCTTAAAGCAACTGATTGATTTTTACATTCGTGTTTACGAAAATGCTGATTTTTCCGAAGAAACCTAACTGTTTTATCACCAAACCCGCCGTGGGGGGTGCAGATGCACCCGCCCCGGTCTTTGTATAAACGAAAAAGGACC
>JAZNGK010000211.1:0-7546 GCA_045576395.1 Faecousia sp.
GATTACACGCTTATACTGACCACATTCTTCGCACAAATCCTTATTCCAAGAAAGCGCATATCTCCATTTAGAGTCATTCGTTTCGTTGATTTTGTTCCAGCAATCCAAGCAAAATTCTGCCATACCGGTTCCCTCCTTGCAAATTTGGTATACTTATAATAAGTATACTTTACTAAGTATAACACATAATCATCTTAAAATATACTCAAATTAAAATATTTTGGGGTGGATTATGCGGAACAAAAACAACAAGCATTTAGGAATTGAGATAGAACCGGAATTACATTACAAACTCCACTATATTGCAAAGTATGAGGGACGCTCCGGAAACGGACAAATTCTGCATCTGATTCGTCAGTGTATCCGGGATTTTGAAAGTGAGAACGGCAAAATTCCCTTTGATGGTGATGGCAAGGAATCACAGGACTAATGGCTTGCTTTGACCGTGCGGGTTCAAGTGCCGCAAGTCGGTCGGGCAAAAGCCGTTGGTATTCATCGCTCTTTGCTTAAATCCTGTAAAACAACTCGTACCAAAAATCCTGAATGCGAAAGCATTCGGGATTTTTACTTTTTACCTCTTCACTTTTCACTAAAAACGCATTCAGGATTTTTGAAAGTAATAAGTAATAGTGAAGAATTTGCGGTATCCGCTTCGCGGATGATTTTATTTTTTACATTGACTCTGAACATTCTCGATTACTTCTGCCAATACTCTTTGCGCCCTGGACCAAAACCGCTCCACCACGATTACACGCTTATACTGACCACATTCTTCGCACAAATCCTTATTCCAAGAAAGCGCATATCTCCATTTAGAGTCATTCGTTTCGTTGATTTTGTTCCAACATTCCAAACACAACTCCGCCATTTGCATCACCTCAATATCATTATACGAAATATGCATTGCTTTTGCAATGCATATTTATTTGGCAATTCGACATAGAATTATAGCATTACAAATGCAATGCTTATGGAGGATGCCACAATGGGAAAGTTCAAAATACCGGAGAACCCGCCTACTATCAATAAAACGATTCGATTTCCGAGCGATGTTGTCGATGAAGTAGAAAATGCAATCAAGGGTAAGGAATGTACCTTCTCTGCGTTTGTAATCGCAGCTGTTCGTACGGCGTTAGAAGATTTGAAAAAGTAACGCTTATATAACCGCTGGTGTTTGACAAACAGTTGCCCTTATCGAAAGAAATACTTTACACTATACAAAAACGAATCCAAGCCTTAAATCTTGGATTCGTTTTTTGTTGATTTATTTAATTGGAATTCCACGATTGCCAAGGTGCCGGAATAAAACAGCACCGGTCCGACATTGAAGAAGTGGCAATCCACCATACTTGTCATAAGCAACGCCAAAATGGACAATCCTGCAAACAGCTTTTCTGTGGAGAAGTTCCGAATAAACAGCTGAAATGTCTGCACCCTGTGAATCCCGTAGCCTATCAAGCACGACAGACCGCCCGTTGCAAGCAGCTGCACCAAGGTGTTATGCCAACGCGGTGGGAACAGTGATGCAAAGCCCGGGGCAGATGCCCACGCGTAGGGCCAAAAGTCCACAGGGAAGAACGAGCCGCCAAACACAGGGAATTTCAAAAACTGCTTAAGACCCTCTATGTAGGTAGTCAAGCGTGCCGCTGAATCGAACCCAATCTCCACCAAGACCCCAAATAGCTGTAACAGCTCCTTGGAGAAGAAGACAATGGCAAGCACAGGCAAGGACACGATAAAGCTATGCACCCAAATCAGCGAACGCGCATGACGGCTATTGACCAGCGAAACGATATAACCGGCACCGTAAACCACAACACCGAATACAATCGAGCCACGCGAACAGGTAAACAGCAAGCCAAGACAAAACAGAAATGCCGACATATACGCAAAGCTCGCGTATCGACCCTTTCCCGTTAGGAAGAACGACAAAGGAATGACCATTGTGAACAGCGCGCCCATGCTGTTATAATGCCCCCAACCGGTCGCGATTCGTTCACGCACGATTGTGCCGTCCACAATTACATTGGCTTTAATATAAATACCCAACAGCTCTACAAGCAGTACATAGCCCAAGCTGATACCCGTCCAAAACAGATATGCTTTCGGCGCCAAATCCCACCGTACCGCACCGCTAAGCAGGTAGTACAATCCGGCAATTGCCACCAGCTGCAAGAACGCAAACAGCAGATTTCGCCACCCGTATTGCGCCCATTGTCCACTAAACAAGCCGGAAATCGCATAGCACGCGCTGAGCAAGAGCATACCGGGCAAAAGCTTGCGTTTTTTGGTTAAGAATTGCTTACCGCCAAAATCAGGGTCGGTAACCAGCCGATAGATAAGGCTGACTGCCAACAGCGTAAGAAGCACCGCCAAATACAGACCGCCACCTTTTAGAGAGAAGACGGAATCGGTATTCAAGCCGGGGTTATTGCCAAACGAAGGCGAGATATACCCAAACGCAAAAATGGGAAAGAGGGGCAATAAATCTCTACCGAACAGGCAAACATATATGCCCGTTGCCAGCAAAACGGTATAGGCAATCAGCTCTTGGCAGAAAACATTCGATAATATAGTCAGCCCGCCTATAAAAAGAAAATAGGTAGGATAATACAAAAAGTGATTGATTCGCTGATGTAGCGGATGTGCACGATTTAGACGCATTTTCACACACCTCCAAAAAATAATAGCGAAAACATAAGAAATTTATCGAATTATATCACAACAAGGCGAAATAGTCAAGGAAAACGGCAAGGACACACGCCCTTGCCGTTAAGTTCTTATTTATGATTGGTTTTTTTTCGTAGGTAGTTTCCCACATTGGTCATACACATCATAAGGCTCACCAAAAAGACACCGGGAATGAGAATCATCCACCACGCCTTACTAAGCAGCGCCTTTTCCGCCAGCGACAGCATACTGCCCCAAGAAACGGTTTCAAGTGGCAGTCCCATTCCCAAAAAGCTCAAAACCGCCTCCATGCCAATGGCTGTGCGCACACGCATCACCACCGCAAACATAATAGACGGCAGGAAATTAGGCACCAGGTGCGTGATTAAAATATGGAAAAATCCGCCACCCATACACCTTGCCGAAAGCACATACTCCTGCTGTCGCAGTTGCCGCACCTCCGTACGGACAATTTTGGCAACCTCGCACCAGCTGGTCATACCAATCGACAGGGCGATAGAGAGCATATTGGGCTTGCCGAGTATAGCCTGTACAAATAGAATCAGCAGTAAATTGGGTATGCTGAGCAGGATTTCCGCCAAGCGCATCATTAAGCCGTCGACCCGTTTCGTCGTTAGACCGCTGATTGTGCCATAGACCACACCCAACGCGGTGCAGACCAAGGTGGCAAAAAAACCGATGCCCAAGGACACCCGTCCTCCGTACCAAATGCAGGAAAAGATGTCCCGTCCCAGTGCGTCCGTACCGAACAGGAATACGCGATTGGGTGCAACCGCGACATTTTGCAAATCCAAATAAGTGGGGTCTTTTGGCATAATCAACTCCGCAAACAGGCAACCCAGCACCAAAACAACCAAAACCCCCAACGACACAAAGGGAATATCCCTTACAACGGGCTTTTGCTTATATTGCAAGGTGGGCGCCTGCGCGTGTACGCCTACAAGCTGAAAGGGATTTGTCATAAGTCGGACACCTCCCCTTTTGCGCGCAAACGGGGGTCAACCCAACCGCTTACCGTACCGCCAAGGCTGTTGAGCGCCATCACCACCGCGCCTGTGAGTACACACAGTACCATAAGCAAATTATAGTCTGCATAACGGGCGCTTTCGTAAGACAGCGTTCCCAGCCCGGGATACCCGAACACCATTTCCACAACATAGGTGCCACCCAAAATATGCGGTAGCGCCAATGCCATAATGCCGAGGAAGGCAGGCATCGCATTGGGTAGACAATGGCGGAACAGAATCCGTCGTTTCCCTAAGCCCTTTGCCTTGCACAGTTGCACATACTCCGACCGAATTTCCTCCAACAGTTTATTGCGAAGCAGGTACGCATAGTACCAAAGGTGGCTCATTACCACCACCGTTACGGGCAAAATCAAATGCACGATTCTGTCAAGCGTATCCGCTTGCTTGCCCACAGAATACGCACCGCTACTCGGTAGCCACCCCAAGCTCACGCTAAACACCAAAATCAGCACCAGCGACAGCCAAAATTCAGGAATACAGCTCACCAGCGTGCCTGCCTTGCAAATGCACCTATCCAGAAAAGTATCCTCCAGCCACGCGCACACAAGACCCAGCACCAGCGACAGCACAAAAACAAGCACAAAGCCCACACCTACCAGCAGGCAGGTGTTACCGATGCGCTGGGAAACAACCGCTGTAACAGGCTGTTTGTATTGATACGAAATGCCGAAATCCCCCTGCAAAGCGCAGGACACCCAACGGAAATACTGCACATGGATCGGCGCGTTTAAGCCCAACCGTTCACGCGCCTGTTCCTTTTCCGCCACGCTCATTTTCTCTGCCCGTTCTCCGTAATAGGAAACCAACGGGTCAGTCGGAGTGAGCCGAGAAATATAGAATACCGCCACAGTCAGCAGCAAAAAACTTAGAAGAAACGATAACAGCTGTTTTCCGATTCGTTTCACCTCGGCACCTCCTTTTCAAAAATCATAAATCTCCCCTAGAGGGGAGACTTTTTAAGGGGCTGAAATCAGCCCCTTTATGCAAGTTTCCAATCGCAAATATTCCAAAAAATGCCTACACCGTGATGACCCAAGGTGGTTTGCGGGTCAATACCTGTAATATTGCTGTCTGCAATATAAATCGCATCAATATAGCAAAAGAAGGTATACGCAGGCTTCTCTGCCAAGGCAATTTGGAAATTTTTATAGCTTTCCGCACGCCTTGCCGAATCGTTCGTCTGCCGTGCTTCCAGCAAGTATTTGTCCACCAGCGGATTGGAATAGCCTGAATAATTCGCGCCCTTGTCCGTACCGAACACCTTATAGGTATGGTCGTCGGCATCAAAGGGTGAGCCCCAGCCGATAATACAGCACATCTGCTTGCCCCAATCAATGCCCTCGGCAGGCACCTCCGCCTTTACATCCAAGCCAATGGCACGCAATTGCTGTGCCGCCACCTGCGCCATATCAATCCGCACTTGGTCGCCCGGAGTTGCGTTAATGGTAAAGGCAATCTTTTCCCCGTTTCGCATCCACCAGCCGTCAACCTTTTCGCAGCCTGCCGCGGTCAGCACCGCCTCTGCCTTTGTCGGGTTATAGTCGTAGCGCTCCACGCCTTCATAGTTATACGCATGCATTTGCAACGGACTGTACGCCACAGCGCCATAGCCCAGCGCCACCACATCTAAAATTGCCTGCCGGTCAATGGCGTAGTTGATTGCAGGAATCAAGTCGGCATTTTCCTGCCAATAAGGATTCCAAAAATTATACAATATACCGCGATAATCCGCGGTTTTCATATCATAAACGCGAAACGAATCGTTGTCGGCAAAGGCAGACACATCTCTTGGTGCCAGCTGTGCCAAATCCAGCTCTTCTGCTTTCAATTGCAGGGCTTTGGCGTTATCATCTGCGACAATTTTGAAAATCACCTTTTCGATATTGGCCTTACCGCCAAAATAATCCTCATTTCGAATCATATGAATTGCCTGCCCCACATCCCAGCTTTGGAGCTGATAGGGACCTGTGCCAATGGGCTTGCGGAAGAAATCCGACTCCCACATATCCTCCCCTTCCAAACAATGCTTGGGCAGGATAGACATCGTCATATAGTCCAAAAATGCAGCATTCGGCTCGGACAACACAAAGGCAATTTCATACGCGCCCAAGCACTTGATTTCTTGCACTTCCTCGTAATTGGGTAGGTTCTCCGAGTTGTTTTCGGGATTCATAATTGCCGTGATGGTAAATTGCACATCCTCTGCGGTGAACGGCTCTCCGTCGTGCCAGCGCACATCCTCACGCAGGAAAAAGGTATAGCACATCGTGGGTTCATCGTAAGTATAGGACTTAGCCAGCGCAGGCACCAAGTTGCCTGCCCCGTCCCGCGCCATCAAGCCGTCAAACAGCAGGTGCTTGATTTCACAATGCTCATTCATAATGGGATTGATGGTTGTATAATCGGAACTGCCGTAGACCAAGGTATTTTGGTTGTCCTTACCACCGCAGGCTGTGAGCAACAGCATCAGGCTTGCAAGCAGTAAAATTATGCGTTTCATTCTTATCCTCCACATCTGTTTTTCCCATTGTAACCCTCTTTTTCCTCATTCGCAAGCCCCCTAGGGGGATGAAACTCGCAGAATTGCGCACTTTTTTGGTGTTACGAAAAGGCTCTCCTAAAGGGGAGGCTTTGGCGTTGGACGCAAAAATACGCCCCGGCTCGTTATGAGCCGGGGCGTTCCGTTACTGTCCGACTGTACCGGACTTTTCATGCTGTGTGCCAAAATAGAATGACACCACCATAGATACAATTATCATTACATTGTCCGGCTGGATTACGCCTTTCAATGCTAATACGCAAAATACACCGACCACCGCAAAGGTTACAATGGTCTTCACCTTGCATAGCTCCGCAATTTTATGTAACATTTCCTTCATCTTACGCCTACCTTTCTAAATCCGCCAATCGGTGGTTGATGACCTTAATCTGCTCCTCCACCACCGGCATACGACGGGCAAATCCGTTATGCTCTCTCACCTCACGCGTTAATTCATCGATTTTGGTATCGGTAACCGCTTGAGAGGTTTGGATACTGACAGCCGTCTTGCGGGCAGTTGCCATATTGGTAATCACCACACCGGCTAACGACAGCCCACCGGAAATAATCGCCACCACAATTGCATCACTCATATCCTTCACCTCCCTATGCCATACCCAGCAGCTTCCGCCAAGTCTTATTTTTCGCCGTAACCTCTCCGTCTACCCAACAGCCGTTTGCCTTTTGAAATGCAAGGACTGCGGCTTGGAATTTACAGCCGGCTATGCCGTCTGCCTCGCCAACCTGTGTATAGCCGAGTGCATACAGCCGTTTTTGCACACATCGCACCAGCGGATGTGTACAGTTGATATAAGCAGAAACCGTTACGGTTTTGCCCAGCGTTTCCGCACCTGCCACACCGTCTACCTTCGCGCCGATTAAGCTCTGCACTTCCCGTACAAACTGTTCGAGGGTGTAACCATCGCCAAAGGTGTCCCGATGCTCCTGCGCGTGAGAATACCAAAAGGCTTTGGATTCCCTTGTGTCGATGTGAACAAAATCATCATACAGACCGATGCCCTTTACGCCAATCATTTCGGCATACTTGGCAACCTCTAACGGACGAACACCGTCAACGACAATATCCACCGCAAGCCCGTCCATATGCTTAGACTTAGGCGCTGCGTTGGGAATGCTTGCATTGTGCGCAGCGCAACGATAGCCCGATTCTATAAAAACAGGCTTTCCAAAATGGTCGCGAATGGTCTGTAGGTACGCAACCAACCGCGTATCAATCCGCGTCTGCTTGCAACAGCCCACGCCACGACAGTCAAATTCTCTTGCCCGA